>NZ_JBEXLC010000010.1:0-105019 GCF_040609795.1 Nocardia sp. NPDC004604 | reverse complement strand
AACACGATCAGGTGCCCGCCCTTGCGTCCGTCTTCAGGCAGTTGCCACGTGCACGAGATGATGCTGGGTATGCCGTCAGCGGCCATACCCTGAAGTGTGGAACGGTCGACCGCTTCAGCAGTACCGGCAAGGCCGTGTCGTGCGGCCAGCGCGACCAGTCCGGCGTGTGTCCAGCCCACCCCGGTGGCATACGCGTTGGTGTCCAACCCTTCTCGGAGTAGTTCACGCTGTAGCGGCACCGGCAGGCCATGGAACCGGAGCAGCATTCGCAGGCACGCAATGCCGCAACACCGATCACCCCATGTCTGTGGGCCACCATCGGGCCAAGGGAAACCAGGGTCGTCGGTTTCGTCGTCGGTGAAGTGTTGCGGGAACCGGTGGACATCCAGCGGAAGGCGGTGCAATCTCACTCCGTTCGATCCGGGGTAGCCAGCCCAATGTAGGGCAACGCCGCCTCGAGCTGGGGCGAGGGGCCGCGTTGCTGCTCAACAAGCGATCGAACCGCCCACGGAGGACGAACCCCGTTCTCGATCGCATCCGCGAGCAGCATCAGGATCAGCTCCGGATATCCGATTCCGACCGCGCGGGCCGCAACGGGCAGGTTGCTGTGCCGCTGCACACCCGGAGTCGTGTTCACCTCTAACGCGTATGCGACACCAGCCGTATCGACCATGTAGTCGATCCGGATCGCGCCACGGCACTCCAGGAATCCGTATACCGCCAGCGCACCGAAGGACATCGCGTCGAGGGTGGCCGACGCCAGATCATCGGGAACCTGATAGGTAACCGCTGGACCATCGCCGCCACCGAGCTTGGTTTCCTCGTCGTAGTAATCGCGTTCGGTGAGAACTTCCAACGGCGGCAACGCTTTCGGCCCGGTCGGTGTGCCGAGCACCGCAACCGTCATCGCACGACCGACGACGAACTCCTCGAGGAAGAACCGGCGAAATCCGCGCTCACGGAATCGGTGCGCCGCGTTGGCGGCTTCGGTCATGGTTTCGACTCGTTGCAGCCCGACGCTGGAACCGCCGTCGACCGCTTTCAGCATCGCGGGCAGCGGGAACGCCGGGATCGCCGATTCCGTGATCAGCCCGGAGTCACGCAGTGTCGGGATGCCGACGTAGTTGAACACCGCCTTCGAGGCCAGCTTGTCCGCACCGATACCACCCGCGAGAACACCCGACGACGTGTAAGGGACATGCAGGTAATCGAGCAGACCTTGAAGACGGCCGTCCTCACCCCAGGGGCCGTGGACGTTCACGTATGCGACGTCGAACCTACGGACCCGCTCAACGAAATCGGCGGCGGTCGGGTCGAGGTGTTCGGCGTCGATACCGGACTCGGTAAGGGTTTCCATGATCGCAGTCAGCGACCATTTCTCGTGCGGTGTGTTGCGAATGTAGACGCGATCCTCTTCTGAGACCGGCCCGTAGAGGACTGCGACGCGCACGCTCTTCAGATTCGCGGGGACGTTGATCATGTCCGGCTCCTTCGGGATGACTGAGGGTGATCTCTAGAACACGGGTCCGAGGCGCGCGCCGGTGGGAGAGCAACCCGCGCCGCCAATCGTGGACGATTCAATCGAATACGTTGCGTAGGTGGATGATTCGGCCAAGTGAGTGCCCGCACTCTTCCTCGGACCGCACTCTTCGGAACGCGATCACCGTTCCCCGCCAGACCGTGGCACCACCCCAGCCGGAGTCACCAGATCGCACGCCAATGCAACCGCCTTCGCGTGTCCGCCGAAGTGGGCAAGGTCGGGTGTCAAGATGGCGGAAGCGCCTGCCTTGCATAAGGTTTCGACTATCAGTGTCGTCGGCATGTAGGTGTCGGTAGCGATGGTGAGCAGTCCGGCTAGCTCATAGCCTTGGCGCTGCGCCAGATGTCTGATTACCTGCTCGTACCGTTGCCGATCCGATCCGGTGATTTCGAGCAGTAGCAGACCAATTGCTTTGCTGGACATGATGATTCACTCGCTGGTATCGCCGCTGTTGGCGGGTTGCTTGGTGTCCATGGGTTGGTGGGGGTGTTCGATCATGTGGGCTTTGAGGTCTGCGATATCTGCGGGCGGTACGGGTCCGGTGTAGGCGCGTGGTCCTGTGTCGGTGACCAAGCCTTCCTCGCGCATCTGTTCGAGGATCGCGGTCAGTTCCTCCACGGTCGCCCGATGATGCTCGTGCCACAGGATCTTTCCGATAATTCCGTCAGCGGGCTCGGGTGGCGGCGGGCCACCGGCGGTGTACTTGGCCAACTGTTCAGGTGTCCCGTAGTTGCGGTAGAACCACACTGTCCCGTAGTACATCTGCTGAGAGGTCTCGTTGTCGTAACCCTCTTCGTCACTGAGGCCCATCAGTGGTGTCCTTCCGGTGAATTCGTGTGCTCGTCGTGGTGGTGGGTTGTCAGAACGGTGTCGACAACGCTGATCGGATGGACGGTGATCGCGTCCTGTGCGGTCGTGTCGTCGTAGTCGGCGCACCAACCGTCTTGGTCCACCTCGGTTATCCCGTGGGCGGAGTGACGGAGTGTGACGCCCTCGACCGGGGCGATAGCGAGTTTCTCTGGGGTCTCTTCGTGGAACTGCCTGAGTAATTTCCGTACAGACACGGCGATTTCGCGCCGCTGGCGCTGGATCTCGGACACTCGGCTACGCCCCCGCGATCGTGGTTGGAAGGTCGGTTCGGCACAGCAAGACGTCCCAATAGTCCGCGCGCACCGCGTCCCATAGATCGGCATGCCCGGGGAATGCGTCGCGCGCTTCCCACAGGTTCGGCGGTCCGTCGAGTATCACCAAGCCCGGCTTCGCGGCAGGCAGTATTGTTCCGCTGGGCCACCGGTAGGCCGGTGAGGCATCCGCCCGGTTCTGGATGTTGAGTACTTGGCAGTCACGGCCCACTAGACGCCACGTTGCGACCTTCCGGGCGTCTGCTGATTCGGTGGTACGCAAGCGATCTCGGTTCATCACGCCACCTTGTTGTTGGTACGCTCGGTGTCGGAGGACTCGACACCCCGACACCGGGACGATTCGGCCGACGCTGGATCAGTTCCCCACTGCCGGACCGCTTCCGCGAAGAGTTCGACCTTTTCTGCCGGTGCTCCTGCGTACTTGCGGGGTGGCCCTACGAACGGGTCGCGATCTTGAAGCTCGTTGTTCGGCATCTGCCGACCTCCGGTGCGTCGACTGCGGCTTAGATGCGCCCGGCCCCTGAAACAAACTCTCAATGACTGGGAGAGGGTCGTCTCTCCGGGCGCATATCTAGCTTACCATGGGAGGTATCCGGAAAAATACGAGTTGACGTCCACAGCGCGTTCACAAAACGGCTAGACGCGTTCACGAAACGGCTAGATTCGACGGTATGGACGGTCCCGCCGCTGTCGTCGGCGCACAGCTTCGAGCGGTTCGCGAAGCCGCTGGGGTTTCCCTGGCCGCGCTGGCTGCTCAGATTCCCTACAGCAAGTCCGCGCTCTTCTACTACGAGACCGGACAGCGCACGCAGACACCCGATGTCATAGCGTGGTACGAAAGGCGTTTTGGTGCAATCCAAGACCCTGTAGCAACCTTGCTCAACCTCGGAAAGGCTGATGTGGAACGGCGCTCTTTCCTACGTGTCGGGTACTCCACAGCGATCAGCGCATCCGTGTTGCTCCCTGGATGGCTCGACCGGGCGGCATCTGTCGCACCGGACAAGGAGACCGGCATCCGGCACGTTGGCCAAGCCGATGTAGCCGCAGTGCGAGACGTGATGGTCCTGTTCTCCCAGATCGACCAGCGACTTGGCGGCGGGCATGGACGGACAGCTGTTGTCCAGTACTTGACCAATGAAGTGACCAGCTACCTGAAAGGGTCCTTTGCCAGCGATGCTGTGCGTCGTGAAATGTTCGCAGCGGCAGGCGAATTGGCCTACTTGGCGGGGTGGATGGCGTTCGACAACGACGAGCACGCAGCCGCACAGCGCTACTTCGCCGCATCGACCAAGCTTTCCGCTGAAGCGAATGACGCCCCGCTTACCGGTCACGTACTGCGCGCCATGGCACATCAAGCCATCGACCTGGGCCAACCCCAGCAGGGACTACAGTTGGCCGAAGCATCAGTCAGCGGCACCCGATACCAAGCCGCCTGCCCACGTGAACGCGCGCTCTTAAAGGTTGTGCACGCCAAGGCGTTGAGCGCAGCGGGTGAGAAAGCCGAGTCCGCGAAAGCCCTGCTCGAGGCCGAACGTGATCTTGCCGCCGCTTCCGACTCCGATCATGAGCCCGCTCGGGTGTTCTTCTTCTCTGAAGCGAGCCTCGCCCACGAAACCGCTTGCGCACTACGTGATTCGGGGGACATGGCCGGTGCCGCCGAACAATTCAAGCTCAGCGTCCGCAAACGCAAAGCCACGACATTCACCCGGACCCACGCGGTGACCCTTGGCTACCTCGGTACCGTGCAGGCCCGCAGCGGCGAACTCGAACAGGCTTGCACAACATGGACATCCGCGCTCGACGCAATGGACGGCGTCCAATCGGGGCGCACCAGGAATGTTGCCCGCGACATACGCGCAACCGTGGCACCGTATCGGCATGTTGCGGGTGCGAGCGAGATCGATGAGCGGGCAGCGGAATATCTAGCCGCCAGTGGAATATAGGACAGGGGTTATATGACAGACGAAGTGTTCGAAGTTGTTCCGGTCGCGCATGTGATCGGTGGCCGAAGCGAACCGACAGACGATCACTGGGGAGGTACCGAGACGATCATCCGCATAGATGACCCTCGGTTCACCGAAGAGTCCGTGCAGGGCTTGGACGCGTTCAGCCACCTCGAAATCGTCTTCCGGTTCCACCTGACCGATCCAACAGACCTGCACTTCGGTGCACGCAGTGCCCGCGACAACCCCGCATGGCCCAAGGTCGGCGTCTTCGGACATCGGAATATGCGGCGCGTCAACTGGCTTGGGGTTTCCCGTACTCGACTGCTTCGCGTGGACGGCTTAGACCTGCACGTAGCCGAACTGGACGCGGTGGACGGTACTCCCGTGCTCGACATCAAGCCCTGGTTCGCGGAGTTCGGGCCGCGTGGCGAGATCCACCAGGCTCCATGGTCAACCGAGATGCTGAAAAATTACTTCTAAGCGCGGCCATCGCCCCGAAGCCGAAGCGGCTCCCAACTTCGATGTTGGGAGCCGCTTTTGCGAATCGAACGAGACTTGGTCCCAATCTTGGCGTAACGAAGCGCCAGGGGGCCGAACCCATGCATCGCGAGACTGACCGCGATCCTGTGCGCTGAATCAGCGCAGCGAAAAAATTGAGGGTTTACACACCCCAGAGAAGAAGGGTAGTCTGTGTGGTTCCGCTCAATGACTCAACGCAGACTACTCCGTACTCAGGATATGCAAGCCAGGGACAGCTTGTCAAACATTGTTACCAAATAGTTATCGCTCTCGATGTCCAACAATCCGCCCCTGAAGGGAGTCCCTGGTCAGAGCAACACAAACGTCGACAACCTACCCCGCGTGGAGGCGCACACATGAACCGATCGCACCGCCGGGCACGCCCGCACCGCCGGGACGCCCAGCACAACCCGCCCGAAGGAAGTCCCCGGGGCGGGATCGAAAGGGCAGCCCCGGCTGTCAGTCCCTATCCGCAGGATCCCTCCGACGTTCGTGGAGGGGCCGACGATCCGACCGGAACGGAGAACATCATGAACGGCCCTCACCGCCCCACCGACCACACCGGCGAGCAATCAGTGTCTCGGCCGGAGTTGAACTCTGCCAACGAGTTTCAGGAGAATGTCATGTCGTCTCAACTGTTCCGTCACTACCCCTTCGGTATCGGCATCGATCAGGCTGGCTGGCTGCACCGTGAGATACCGGCGTTGGGCGCACGCTGGCTCGATGAGGCCGAACACCGGCTCCGTGAGCTGGTCGAGGTCGAGCAGGCCCCGGTGCCGCCGAACGTCGCCGGGCTGCTGGCGGAGGACAATCGGGCGCTGCTGCGGCTGGCGCTACTGGCTCAGCTGACACCGGCCGATCTCGAGCCGGTGCCGGGTGGCTGTGAGATTCCGTGGTCAGGGTGTCCCGAGCACGGAGATGTGCTCAGCCACCGGGGGATCGTGCCGGGCTGGTACTGCGACGCCGAAGGCCACGACCGCTACGGCGAGGACACCACCTTTCACCGGTTGCGGCACTGCCACCAACCGGCTGTCGCGGTGCTCAGCTGCGACGGTGAGGCCCTGGCGGTCTGCCGAGGCCACCTGAATAGCGAGCTCGAGCGTGGTTCCTACGGCGGTGAGGTGTTCACCGTGACCGACATCGATCAGGACGACGCCGCCTGATCCCCTCGGGGTGTGCCGGGCGGTGGAATCCACCACCCGGCACACCCCCCAATCCCCGAGTTCGAAAGGGCCTCAAGGTGATTGCGAAACTCCTCACCGGTCACTTGTTCGATCCGCGTGAGCTGTTCGGCATGCTCGAGCGGGTGGTGATGGCGCGCTGGCAACTGTTGATCGTGGGCGCGCTCGCTGTGGCATTGGTCTACTGGGTGCTGTTGCGGTGGGTGCGGCGCTGGCGCGAGCGTGAGGCGGCCGATGCGGTGTGGCTGCGGATCGAGACTCCCGCGACCGTGGTGGCCGGAGATGCCGGGGTGTTCGCGCGCCGGGTGGCCGGCGTGCTGCACCGCACCCGACGTTTCGGGTTCCGTGCCCGCCATATCGTGCTGGAAATCCACGCGACCGCCCAAAGCGCGCAGATCGGAGTATGGGTGCCGCCCGGGGTAGACCGCGCACAGATCGGGGCGGCGATCACCGGGGCCTGGCCCGGCGCGGTCATCACCCACACCGCCCCTGCACTGCTCGTGCGCGATCACCGGGTGGTGGCTATGGAGGTCACCGCCCGCAACGGCGTATGGGCTCCCTGGATCGACCCCCGCGCCACCGGCCGCACCACACAGCGGGCGGGGGTGACGGACCCGGACCCGCTCGGCGGTGTGCTGGAACAGCTGTCCACCCGCGCCGAAGGCGAGACAGGGTTCGTGCAACTGGTCCTGGGCACCTACTACCGCCGCACCGTGCCCCGGCTAGTGGGCAAGGCTGTGGCTGCGGGGCTGTCGGAGCTACTGGGGCTGGTGCGGTTTGCGATCTCCGGCACCACCACCACGGCTGCCCGCACCGGCCCGGCCCCAACGTTGTCGCCGTTGGCGGTTGCCCGGCAACAGGCTGCGCAAGCCAAACAGGTAGCGGGACCGCATTTTACGGCGACGCTGCGAGTCGGTGTGAGCAGTGCGGAGCCGTTGCCGCACGGGCGGGCGCTCGTCGCGGCGATCGCGGGCGGATTCGACGCCGTCGCCGATTGCGCCGATAGCGGCGGACTGGTCACCCGCCGCACTCGCAACCGCGTGTATCGGGTGTCGGTGCGGCGGCCCGGTCGGGCGTTCGTCGCCACTCCGGCCGAGGTGGCCGCGTTGTGGCATCTGCCCGCCGACGCGGCCCGCTACGAGCTGCCGGTGGTGCGGGCGCGCTCGCGCACCGCCCGCCCCGGCCTGCGCCTACCCGGCTGCACCACACCACAGGCCGAACACCGGAACCCATCGCTTCGGCTGCCCCGGCCCGACAAGGAGACTCTTCGTGACCACTGAGCGCCCCGCGCCCACCCCAGACACCCCCGGTCGGCGTCGGCTACATGTGGCCGCACTCGATTGGCCGGGGCGGGCGGCACCCAAACCCCTCGGTGTGGACCCGGCCGGATTCCGGATCGGGGTATCGGTGGAAGCGGCCCGTCACCACATCCACGTGCCCGGGGTCACCGGTACGGGCAAGTCCACCTGGCTGGCCAATCTCGCCCTGGCCGAAGCGGCGGCCGGGCGCGGGCTGGTGGTCCTCGACTGCCAAGGCGACCTCGCCGACAACGTCCTTGCCCGCCTACCCTCCGACGCGGCGGGGCGGCTGGTGGTCCTGGACCCGGTCGAACGGACCGCGCCCCCGGCGTGGAACGTGTTGGCCGCACCGTCGGGGGCTGCCGAGGACGCCGATGGGCGCGAGCGTGCGGCCCGGATGGTGATCGAGACGTTCCGCAAGGTGTACGCGCAGTGGTGGGGGCCGCGCATGGACGAAATGCTCTGTGCTGCCTGCCTCACCCTGGCGCGGCGGCCCGGGGCCACCCTCGCCGAAGTGATACCGATCCTCACCACACCCGGCTACCACCGGCCGATCATCGACCGCTACGGCGAACCGATCGGATTCGAAGGATTCTGGGACGGATTCACCGCCCAAACCCCCGCACAACGCCAGCAATCCTGTGGTGCGGTGATCTCCCGCCTGCGGGAAGTGCTCTCCCATCGGTTCGCGGCCGACCTGTTCGCCGCGCCCGCCGCCACGTTCGACCTGACCGAAATCCTGGACGGCGGAATTCTCATCGCCCGGTTACCGAAAGGCGAAATCGGTGAGGGCGGTGTGCAACTGGTCGGATCACTGCTGTTATCGGGGCTGTGGCAGGCCACCACCGGGCGGGCGAAGATTCCGCCGAACAAACGCGCCGATGCCACGATCATCGTGGACGAATGCCACAATTTCCTGCACCTGCCGATCGGTATCGATCAAGCATTGGCCGAAGCCCGCGGCTACCGAGTATCTTTTGTTTTAGCCCACCAGAATCTCAGCCAATTACCGCCGGAAATCCGGGGCGCGGTCGACGCCAACGCCCGCAACAAAATAGTGTTCACCGTCTCCCCGGACGACGCGCGCAAACTCGCCCCGCATTTCGAACCGATATTCGACGACACCGATTTGCGGCACCGTGACGGATACGCCGCCACTGTGCGTATCATCGACCAAGGGGTCATGGTCGAACCCTTCAGCGTCGCCACCGAGGCGCTACCCCCGCCGGTTCCCGGCCGCGCCGAACAGTTGCGCACGGCCGCACGCGTCACCGCCGGACTGTCTCGCCAGCGCCGCGACGCCACCGGCCGCCGTCGCAAACTGGCCACCGGGAAACTCGGCACCGGGTCGGCGGATTCGGGTGCGGGGCACGGGTTTTCACCCCCACCCTCTATCGCCCGTTCACTACCCCGTTCACCCGCCCACCTAGAGCGGGGTAGTGACCGGGGTACCCCCGGCGACGCATCCTCGCAGACCGGCGGGGGTGAGCGGTGACCGCGCGGCGACCCCGACAGGCTTCTATAGCCTCCCGCCACGGTCCTTCCATCGCGGACGCGATCACCGCACAGCGGCAACTCACCCCCCGCGACCTGCGGCTGCTCGGGCTGCTGGCAGCCCATCGTGCGCTGACCGCGCACCAGATCACCCGGCTGTTGTTCACCGACGACAACACCGCCCGCAAACGTCTTGTCTTGCTCACCGACCGGGGTGTGCTCGACCGGTTCCGGGCCTGTGTCCGGCCGGGCTCCCAGGAATACCGCTACACCCTCGGCCCGCTCGGCGCGATGATTTATGCCGCCACCACCGACGCACCGATTCCCGCCCCGCGCACCGTGCACGAGAAAACGCTGAAACTGTCCCGCAACCCGCAACTCGACCACTTATTGGGCATCAACGAATTCTTCACCACTCTGTGCCATCACGCCCGCACCAATCCCGGTGCCGAACTATTGGAATGGTGGGATGAACGCGAAGCCACCGCAGCGTGCGCGAAAATAGCCCACCCGGACGGCTACGGCGTATGGTCCGAAAACGGCCGCACCGTGAGATTCTTTCTCGAATACGACACCGGCACCGAAGAATTATCCCGCCTGATCGACAAATTGCAGGGATACCGCGATCTACGATCCGGCGACATCACCATTCCCGTCCTGTTCGTGCTGCCCGGACCGAAACGGCAAACCAATTTCCACCGGCTACTCGACGAAGACCCCTCCACTCTGTCCGGGCTCACTGTCGCCACCGCCACCGTTGCCGAGATCGCCGCCGACAACCCCGCCGCGTCCGTGTGGTGGCTGGCAGGGCACACCACCCGCCACCGCCTTGCCGCCCTGCCCGCCCCACCCCCGGCCGCCCGCGCCGCCTGACACGCCACCAGGGAGACGACTCATGCCTGCCGACCCCAACAGCATCCCGAACCTGGACAACGCCCGTCAGCGCCGCACTCACCGCCACCACGCGCCCGAACCCGAACAAGTCACCGACGATGCCGACGTGATCGAATTCCGCCGCACGACCGCAGCCAGCAAGGGGCGCATGTGGGTGGGACCGACCAGCGAGCAGACCCGCCGCCTCGTCGCCGAGAGCCGTATCCGGCAAGGGCTCCCACCCAGCATCGACAACCCGGCCGTCATCGAATCCCTGGCCTTGTTCCTGCGCAACGCGCTGGACACCCTCGACCGGGACCAGGGCCGGGGTAGTAAAGCCGCATGAAGTGTTGCGACTACAGTTCCCGCCACACGATCTGCACCGAGGACGTGTCGAACCGCCACGTCTTGCCGTTCTGGTCCACCCACTTCGCGGCGTAGATCTTCGCGGGTGCCACGATGACTTTCTCGACCAGACGGGCGGTTGCCTCGTGCCGCCACCGCGAACCCTTCGCATCCCACGCCTTGCGCAACTCGCCAGGCGTGGAGCCGATGTCGGCCAGCACTGCGAGGGCTTGCGCGCCGCGCAACGAATCCTGTTCAGCGCGAAGAGTTTTCAACGTCTGTTTCAAACTCGCTATGGTGCGTTCGATCACCCGCAAGTCGTCCTCGTCCCGCGCACCGGACAGGACCTCGGCGCGCCGGTCGGTTTCGGCATCCAGATTCCCCGCCGTGGTCTCGATGCGCTGTTGCAGCGCCGCGATACGTCCAGCGTTGTCGTTACCGCGATCCAGCCGCGCCAAGATTTCCGGATTCTCGTACGCGGCGATCACCTGCTGCGCCACCCACATCTCCAGCGCACCCGCATCCCGGAACACCCGCCCGCACCCACACGCCACCCGCGCCGAATCCTTCGCCCGGCACCCATACCGACGCTGGGTTACCGTGCCGTTCTTCCGCTGCCGCTCGAGCAGCGAACCCACCAACCAGCTACCGCAATACCGTCCGGCCCGCTCGCTGCCCACGGGCCACGCTCCGCCACACTCGGCCAGCCCAGTCAGCCAATACTCACCGTTACGCGCACGCGGGCGATCCGGATTCTTCGCCCGGCTGTGCGCCTTGATCGCCGCCCTCATCGCGTCATGCTCGGCGCGGGTAAACACAGCGGGCCACTGAGCGCGATGTCGCGTGCCGGTGCGCTCATGCACCCGAATACCGTTACCTTCCGGGTTGTTCAAGCACTCGCAGCGCTGCCCGTTCGCGTCGGTGTGCTCACCCAGGTCGTAGACGACATACGCCTCCAACAGCAGCAATTCACTGAGCTTGCCCACCCGCCACAGCTTGCCCTCAGACGTGGTGATCCCCCGCGCGTTCAAATCGGTGACGATCGTCGTCTGCGACTCCCCGTTGATGATCCGGTCCCGCCCCTCACACAGAACCACAACCTCGTTCTCCCGCAACGCGCACCGGTCCAGAATCTCATCACCGGTAATCGGATGCGTGCCAACAACTTTCCCGTACCCGAACCGACGCGAACCGCCCTGCATCACCCCTTTCGCGGCTTCCTCACTCATCCGGTCCAAAAGGTTTTCGGTGTTGGTCTCCCGGTACTCCGCCGCTTCGGCGACCTTCACCATGAAATTCTTACGCCCGGCACCCGTGGTCAAGTCGTAGTCGGTGTCCTTCACGAACACATACCGCACCCCCTCATCCCGCCCCAGCTTCATCAACTCGTTGCCCAGGTCGTAATCACGCGTCAACCGCGCCACATCACGCGCAAGAACCATCTTCGACGGACCAGCGGCCACCAACCTCAGCACTTCCCGCAACCCCGGACGGTCCGCATCCGCGCCCGACAGATCGTTATCACAGAAGATCCGCGCCAACGCCAACCCCTTACGGGCCGCGTAAGAGACCTCGTTCTTGGCTTGGAGCTGCACCCCCTCAGCACGGTCCTTCTCATCACGCGAGATACGGACATAGCCGTACACCCACTCGGAAGGATCCACATCGGCCACCCCAGCGGCCAAGGCAGCATTGATCTCCGCAAGCCAGACAGGTTCCTTGCCGGTCATCGTTCGAGTCATGACACCAGCCTAGGCAAGGAGTGTATAAAGAACATCTCGCTGGGGTGAGCACCGACTACATAGTCCGGTTGGAACAGGGGCGTGGCCTGCGCCCGTCCGCGGATGTCCTGGAGGCGCTCACCCGGGCCCTGCGGCTGGACACCGACGAACGCGCCTATCTGTTCGACCTGGCCCAGCAGCGGCAGCCGAATGCCGGGAAGTCGAGCTCCGTCCCCGCGCCCGCCCTGGCGATGCTGGTGCGCGATCTGTCGCCGCTGCCCGCGATGCTGGTCAACCACCGCTACGACATCCTGGCGTGGAATCCGGAGATGGCCGGCCTGGTCGTCGACTTCGGCGCCCTGCCGCCGCGGCAGCGCAACACCATGTGGCTATGCCTGATGGATCCCGCGCTGCGCGATTTCTATGGTGAGCGCGATCGCGTCATTCGCGAGGGCATCGCCGACTTGCGCGCCGCATGGGCGGCCCACCCCGACGATCAGGAACTGGCCGATCTGGTCGCTGAGTTCACCGCCCGCAGCGAGGAGTTCGCGCAGGCCTGGGCCAGGCACGACGTCAAGGTCCATGGCCGCGGGCAGAAGCCGCTGCGGCACCCTCGGGTCGGTCCGCTGGTCGTCAATTATGAAGTGCTCATGCCGCTGCAGGACCCGGACCAGCGCATCATTATCTACCGCGCGGCCGATGCAGACTCCCAGGACGCGCTGGATCGCTTATGCGCCGACCTGGAGTGAGCACGCACCCCGGTCAGAAGATCCGCACCCGCTCGGTGCGGGTGCGGGTGCGGGTGCGCGGGGGATTATTCGACCGAGCTGAGAATCAGCTCGATATCCTCTTCCGGCTCCTCATAGCGGCCCTCCCACTCCTCGTAGACCGGAATCTCCTCGTCCCGGGTGACGATCCACTCCAGCGAGTAGCCGCCTTCCTCGTCGGGGACCATGACGTTCTCGATCTTCAGTCCGATGCCTAGGACCTCGGCGGCACGAATGACATCCGGGAGGTCTTCGGAGCGAACCGGCGTCTGATTGGCGTACACGGTAACCATGCGCCGAATCGTAGCGGGAACCTCCGACATGTGGCTGCCCGATCGGAATCCGGCTCGAGGAGTGGGATGCGGCAATGGCCCGGTGCGGTCGCCACCCGGCGTTTCTCCACCGATTTGCCAGGGCAGTCTCGATGACATGGCACCTATCGGGGCCGTTCCGCTCAACGCCCAGAGAGCGGCCTTGCCGCCGAAGCTGAAGTTTACTGAATAGTTGCGATAAACATGCTAATCGGTATGTTTCGCGCCTGACCCGCCGCACCGGCAGCTCGAGAAAGTGATCTTCGCAATAGTCGATCGGGGACGACAAAAGCCGTCGTGGTCATCGAGGCCACGACGGCTGCGTCAGCGTATGAGGTGGTACCGCTGCGGTACCTCTGCGATCAGAGCTTGTTCAGCGCCAGCGCGAGGGCCGACTTCTTGTTGGCGGCCTGGTTGGCGTGGATGACGCCCTTCGAGGCGGCCTTGTCCAGCTTGCGGCTGGCGAAGACCAGCTGCTCGGTGGCCTTTTCCTTATCACCGGCGGCAGCGGCCTCCCGGAAGCTGCGGATCGCGGTGCGCAGCCCGGACTTGACCGACTGGTTGCGCTTGCGCGCCGCCTCGTTTGTGCGGATCCGCTTCATCTGGGACTTGATGTTGGCCACGCCTGTTTCCTCGTGTTCCTGTCGCTGAGTGGACTGTGCTGAAAAGTTCGCGAGCGCGCGTTGGTAACCGGACTGATCAGGTAACGCGACGCCGAAGGTCGAGGTTACCAGCCGTCGCGTCGCACACGAAATCACCACCACCCGACATGCGAAATCGCCACCGCGCGAACGGTTCGATCGGCAACGTTACCGACCGTAGTAATTGGGCGGAAACCAGGAGTGATGCAAGAAATTTACCTGCGTCTCACACTGCATTGATGCTGCGTGTAGCACGATTTTTGCATGACTCCCGTGTCGTCGCCACGTTCGGCTCGATCTCTGGCGCCGCCGCGTGCCCGGTCGAACGGGCATGCGAACGGCAACGGCCGAGCAACCACTTCGGGACTGTTCGAGGGCTATGGCCCCGGTCGGTACGCCGATGCCTTCGACGAGATGTTCGACGGCCAGGGCCGGGTGCGCCAGCCGTACCGGGGCATCTTCTCGGCGCTGGCGCCCATCGATGTGGCCGATCTCGCGGCTCGCTCCGATGCGCTCGACCGCGCCTTCATCGATCAGGGCATTACCTTCTCGCTGTCCGGACAGGAGCGGCCCTTCCCGCTCGATCTGGTGCCCCGGGTGATCGCGGCCGCCGAATGGGCCAAGCTGGAGCGCGGGATCAAGCAGCGGGTGACCGCGCTGGAACTGTTCCTCGCCGATGTCTACGGCGAGCAGAACATCCTGCGCGACGAGGTCATCCCGAAGCGGCTGGTGACCTCGTGCCAGCACTTCCATCGCGAGGCCGCCGGACTGGTGCCGCCCAACGGGGTGCGCATCCATGTGGCGGGCATCGACCTGATCCGCGACGAACGCGGCGATTTCCGGGTGCTGGAGGACAATCTGCGCTCGCCGTCCGGGGTCTCCTATGTCATGGAGAACCGGCGCACCATGGCCCGGGTCTTCCCCGATCTGTTCTCCTCGCACCGGGTCCGCGCGGTCGGGGACTATCCGACCCATCTGCTGGCAGCGCTGCGCGCCTCGGCCGCGCCGAACGAGGCCGATCCGACGGTCGTGGTGCTGACCCCGGGCGTCTACAACTCGGCCTACTTCGAACATTCGCTGCTGGCCAGGCAGATGGGGGTGGAATTGGTCGAGGGACGCGACCTGTTCTGCCGCGACAATGTCGTCTATATGCGGACCACGGCGGGGGAGCGCCAGGTCGACGTGATCTACCGGCGCATCGACGACACCTTCCTGGACCCGATGCACTTCCGGCCCGATTCGGTGCTCGGCGTCGCCGGGCTGGTGAACGCCGCGCGCGCGGGCAATGTGGTCATCTCCAGCGCGATCGGCAATGGCGTCGGCGATGACAAGCTGACCTACGCGTATGTGCCGACGATCATCGAGTACTACCTCGGCGAGAAGCCGGTGCTACCCAATGTCGACACCTATCGGTGCTGGCTCGACGAGGAGCGCGAAGAGGTGCTCGATCGCCTCGATGAACTGGTGATCAAACCCGTCGAGGGCTCCGGCGGCTACGGCATCGTCATCGGACCGGTGGCTTCGCCACGGGAGTTGGAGGCAACCCGGCGCAAGATCAAGTCGGATCCGCGGGGCTGGATCGCGCAGCCGGTGGTGCAGCTGTCCACGGTGCCGACCAAGATCGGAAGTGCGCTGGTCCCACGCCATGTCGACCTGCGGCCGTTCGCAGTGAACGACGGTGATGACATCTGGGTGCTGCCGGGCGGTCTGACCCGGGTGGCATTGCCGGAGGGCTCGCTGGTGGTCAATTCCAGTCAGGGCGGCGGCAGTAAGGACACCTGGGTGCTGGCCGGGCGGACCTCACCCGACGACCGTGAGCTCGCTGGCGAGGAGCTGGTCAGCGATCCGCCACAGTCCGACCAGCGCGAGCTGGGCCGGGAATTGACCGCGGCGCAGGCGAATCAGCAACAACAGCAGCAACAACAGGAACAGCGGCTGGGGTCGATGCGCCAGCGACAAAGCCGATCGACCGGGCAGCAGCAACAGGGCGCGGGGATGCGCTGATGCTGGCCCGCAATGCCGAATCCCTGTACTGGATCGGAAGATACGTCGAACGCGCCGACGATACCGCCCGCATCCTGGATGTCGCGGTGCATCAGCTGCTCGAGGACGCCACGGTGGACCCGGACCGCACCTCGCGAGTCCTGTTGCGGGTATTGGGGATCGAACCGCCCGACGTCGAACTCGATGTCTGGTCGGTGACCGACCTCGTGGCGTTCAGCCACGACCACGGCAATTCCATCGTCGATTCGATCGCCAATGCCCGCGAAAATGCGAGGGGCGCACGCGAAGTCACCTCCAGCGAGATGTGGGAGTGCCTCAACGCCACCTTTATCGGGCTCGCCGCGGCCGAGAAGGCCGCCCGCAGCCTCGGTCCGCACGAATTCTTCCACTACATCAAGGACCGGGCGGCAATGTTCGCCGGGCTCTCCGATTCCACCCTCAGTCGCGACGACGGCTACCGCTTCCTACTGCTCGGCCGATCGATCGAACGCGTGGATATGACCGTGCGCCTGCTGCTTTCGCGCGCGGGCGACCGCACCTCGTCACCGGCGTGGGTGACCGTACTGCGCTCGGCGGGCGCACACGACACCTACCTGCGTACCCACCGCGGGGCACTGGATGCCAATCTGGTCGCCGAGTTCATCCTGCTCGACCGGCTCTTCCCACGTTCGGTCTTCCATTCGGTGCGGGTGGCCGAGGCCTGCCTGGCCGAACTCGATCAGCGCCCGAGCAGCCGGGTCGGCGCTCGACACGAGGCGCAGCGACTGCTCGGCCGGGCCCGCAGCGAACTCGAATTCCTGCCGCCCGGTGCGCTTTTGGAGGATCTGCAGAATCGGCTGCTGTCGCTGCAGAAGACCTGCCGCGAGGTCAGCGAGGCGATCGCATTGCAGTACTTCCACGCCGCGCCGTGGGTGGCCTGGACCGATCTGCGCAGTAGTCACGACAACCATGCGCAGGTGGAGGGAGAGCTGTGAGCTGGCGGATCAGGGTGGTGCACACCACCGGATATGTATACGACGCTCCGGTTACCCGGTCGTTCAACGAGGCTCGGCTCACCCCGCGTGCGGACAGCAGGCAGAACGTCATCCTGAACCGGGTCGAGACGGTGCCATCCACCCGGTCCTACCGCTACACCGACTACTGGGGCACCGCGGTCACCTCCTTCGATTTGCATGCGCCGCATACCGAATTGGAGGTCACCGGATCATCGGTGGTGGAAACCGAACCGTTCGCGGGTCCGGCCGAGGAGCTGTCGTGGGAGGAGTTGCGTTCCGAACACATCCGTGACCGCTTCGACGAAATGCTCTCGCCCACCGACTATGTGCCGCAGGACAAGAAGCTGGCCGCGGTCGCGAGACACCTCGCCCGCGGTGTGCCGCCCGCGAAGGCCGTTGTGCGCGCGGCCGAATGGGTGCACGCCGAAATGAACTACATCGCGGGGACCACCTCGGTGCACACCTCGGCCGTGCAGGCCTTCGCCGATCGCCGAGGCGTATGCCAGGACTATGCGCATTTGACGCTGGTGTTGTTGCGCAGCATGGGGATTCCGAGTCGTTACGTTTCCGGGTATCTGCACCCCAATCCGGCCGCCGAGATCAATACGACGGTTGCCGGGCAGTCACACGCCTGGATCGAGGCGTGGACCGGCGCGTGGTGGGGCTACGACCCGACCAACAATATTGCCATCAATGAACAGCACATATCCGTCGGCGTCGGCCGCGACTACGCGGATGTGCCGCCGCTGAAGGGTATTTTCTCCGGCGGTGGCTCGACCGATCTGGAGGTCGTCGTGGAGATCACCCGTCTCGCCTAGGCTCCCGCGCATCCCCGGACCTTTTTGCCGGTCATGGGTGGCGCGACAGCCGTCGCGGGTATTCGTGGTCGTTGTAGTGCTCACCGGTCTCGCGTAACGTCCCTTTCACATCAGCCGTGATTTTCGTAGCAGGTCCCAGGCAGATCCCCGTGCCAGCGGGGATGACCCTTTCGGAAGGTAGCGCGCATGTCTCCCACTGCTCAGGAAGTCGTCGAGGAAGTCACCGAACTGGAGCCGACGCCGGAGCCCAAGAAGTGGGCGGCCGAGGCGTTGGGCACCTTCGTCCTGGTTATCGGCGGTGTCGGCACCGCCGTGCTGGCCGGTGAGCGCGTCGGCGCGCTCGGCGTGGCATTCGCGTTCGGACTGTCCCTGCTGTTCCTGGTCTATGCGATCGGGCCGATCTCCGGCTGCCACGTGAATCCGGCCGTGACCGTCGGACAGCTGCTGATGGGCAGGCTCTCGGTGATCTCCGCGGTCGGCTATGTGATCGCACAGTTGATCGGCGCCTTCCTGGCCGGGCTGGTGCTGTTCGCGATCGCCAAGAACCTGCCGTCCTACGACCGCGCGGTCAATGGACTCGGCGCGAACGGCTGGGGTAAGCACAGCCCGTCCGCGATGCGCGGTCCGCTGGGACAGGTGGTGATCCAGAACGGGTACGGCCTGTCGGCCACGATCATTGTCGAGGTCATGCTGACCGCGCTGCTGGTCTTCGTGGTGCTGGCCTCGACCGACCAGATCTCCGATATCCCACAGGCCGGACTGTCGATCGGTCTCACGTTCACGGTTATCCACCTGGTCTCGATCCCGGTGGACAACACCTCGGTGAACCCGGCCCGCAGCCTCGCCGTCGCCTTCTACCAGGACGGCGCCGGTCCCCAGGTCTGGGCGTTCATCGTATTCCCGCTGATCGGTGGCGTACTCGGCGCACTGGTCTACGGCGTGCTGTTCGGCCGCTCCCGCGAGATGGTGTCCTGACCGCCTCCCCGCGTCTCAGGCCGACCGGTGAGTGCCGCAAGAGCTGCATTGCGGACTGGCTGGTCGATGCTGGTTGAGCTAGCTCGTCCCCGGCGAGTTACCCGGGTAATTGCGAGATCAGTTGTTGCGTGGACATTCTCGTGGCAGCCCAGGTCGATGCGAGCACGACGTGCTATGCCGCCGAACGCTTTTCGGTCTCGGTGGTGCAGGTCAGGGCGATCAGTGCGGGCAGCGGGAACAGTAGTAGGAACAGATTGGGCACCCACCAGAGTGGGCTGAAATCCGCACGCAACGTCCAGAATGCGATGGCTTGCAGTCCGGCCACGCTGGTCAAGGTCAGCGAGACGGTCATCAGCGTGCGCCAACCGGGTGCGCGACACAGGCTGGCGAGCCCGGTGCCGCTGGCCGCCAGATCGAGCAGCACGAACGAGTTGTTCCAATCGGTCAGTATCGGATCGGTGTAGTCCCTATAGGCCCATTCGGCCGGGATGACGTGCGCGAAGGCGATCGCCCAGTAGAGCAGGAACCCGACATCGGTGATCAGCATGGCGATCTTCGTCGGCCCGAGAACCCGATTCATGATGGCACCCGATTCCCGATCAGTACCAGTCGTATTCGGCGCACAGACGATGTGCGACCAGGTCGAAGGTCTTGCGCGCCAGGATCGCACCCTCGCGGCGGATACCGTCCTCCGGTACGTCGAGGACCCGGTCGAGGCGGACCCAGCTCGGCCTGCCCTCGTGATCCCAACTGCCGCTGCCGATTCCGACCCAGTTCCGGTCGTACGCGCGCTCCGGATTCGACGACAGCATCAGCCCGAGCAGGGTTCTGCGGTCGCGCCCGACGACGAGCACCGGGCGATCCTTGCCGTTGTTCGGATCCTCCTCGTAGGGCACCCAGGTCCACACGACCTCGCCGGGATCGGCGCGGCCGTCCAATTGCGGGCAGTAGACGATCTGCCTGGCCCGCTCGCCCGTCGGCACCGGGGTGGAGGCGGCCGGGCGAATCGTCACCGCACGGGCCTTGCGGGTCGCCAGTGAGCCGACCGCACGTTCGAGCAATGACGAACGCTGCAGCTTGTCGACCAGCTTCGGTCCCTGTTCCTTGACGATCTTGGGACTCTGCGCCTTCGCAATGAGGCCTAGCTGCTTGCCGATCGAGTTCCAACTTCGGGCCATCCTTGGATGGTAACGGCGTGGTCGCGTCTTCTCATCCGCACCGCCTACCGGTCGGTAGCGCTAACGACTTGCGGTTCGCGGTCGCGGTCGTGTGAGGTGCGCAGACGATTCGCGCATCATGCTCCGCTGGGCTGGTGTGTCCGTAGCGAAAACGGTTGCAGCACTGGATATCTGCTGACGGAAACGGTATCGAGGTCGCGATCGGCGCCGATCCGCGCGACCGAGTCCAGCATGCGGCGCACCCGATCCCGGAACTCGGCCGCGTCGCGCGTGTCGTACCAGACCATCGGATCGGTGAGCGCCGCGGCCGGAAACTGTTCCTCGACAATGGCATCGATGGTGGGCGCGTCCGGTGTGATCGCCCGGACCACCACGTTCTGGGTGTAGCCGAACGTCGACTGTGTCTCGATGGCCACTTCGGTGTGCTCGTGCTGCCAGCGTCGCAGCCATTCCTCGCGGGTGCGTTCGGCGGGTCGGCGCAGAAAGGCCAGATTGCCGAAGCCCTCGGTGCGTGTGGGGACCGCATCGTCGAGCCGCAGCGGCACGGACTCGGTCACCAGGTAGCCGTGTGCCGCCGTGGCGTATGCACCGAGGATCTCGGCAGCGGCCGTGGCCTCCGGGCCGTAGCTCTGCTCGACCCAGAGGGTGACGACCGCGGCGATCGGCGGATCCAGCGTGACCATGCGCATCAGCGCGGCCCGGACCGCCGCATCGCGGACATAGACGGTGACACCCGCCACCCCGAGGTCGACCAGGCGCGCGGCCACGGTGGTGCGCAGCGATTCACACCACGAGTCGGTCGCGTCGGAATCGGACCGGCGCAGAACGAAGACCAATTTCTCCACCCGCCGAAGGTACGGCCGCAGACCCGGCGTTGTGCGGGATTTGTCCGATTGCCGGGACGGATTCGGCGATGTCGAGCATCCCGGTTCGCCGCGTGCGCATTCTCCGCTAGAGTCTGCGGAATTCGTCGTGCGGAAGGTATCCAGCTGTGCAGCCGCAGGTTTTTCCGGGAACCTACGAGGACGGACACGGTATCGAGCACATCGTGTGGCGGATCGGGCCATCGCGGCACTGGGGTCCGAACCGCTTCGATATCCGAACCGTGATCCGTGGTGTCCCCGTGGCGGGTCCGGATTTCGACGCGCTCGGTCCCTTTGACCAGGGCGCCGCACTTCGGGTGGGACTGCCCATCGACGAGTGGGATGCCATTTCCGGCTGCACCTTCTCCGGCGAGTTGCCCGGCATGGTGGCGGTCGGCGGCGAGCAGCGACCCGGTCCGATCCATTTCCTGCTGACACTGCCACCCGGTGGGACCGGTGAGTCACTGCAACTCGCTGTCGAGATCGATGGGCAGACCTACCAGGCCACCGACCGGTACTTCGAGGACGCGCTGTTCCGACTGGGACAGCAGTTTCCCGACGACGTCCGCCTGATCTCCTGTATGACGTGCCTGTTTTCCGACTACTCGCCATACGGGCACGGCCTCACCGGCATGTGGTGTCATCGCGAGGCCAGGGACAAGTACCTTGCGGTCCGCTCCAAGGACGACTATTTCGAGGTGCCGGTCACCGAGCAGGTACCCGAGACCTATCTGTGCGCCGACTATGAGCGCCGCATTCCAGGCACCGGCTATCGGGGCTGAAAAGTGGTTCGGAACGCAGAACGGTGCACCGCTGACAGGGTCTTTACCGCGCGCATGGGACGATGGACGGCAGTTTGCCGATACCCATGAGGAGTGGAGTGCCCGCCAGCTTCGCCGACACGACGTTCACCGATCCCGCCCGGATCCGGAACTTCTGCATCATCGCGCACATCGACCACGGCAAGTCGACGCTGGCCGACCGCATGCTGCAACTGACCGGAGTGGTCGAGGAGCGGGCGATGCGCGCCCAGTACCTGGACCGAATGGATATCGAGCGCGAGCGCGGCATCACCATCAAGGCCCAGAACGTCCGACTGCCCTGGCAGGTCGACGGCACCGACTACGTACTGCACCTCATCGATACCCCCGGCCACGTCGACTTCACCTATGAGGTGTCGCGCGCGCTGGAAGCGTGTGAGGGCGCGGTGCTGCTGGTCGACGCGGCGCAGGGCATCGAGGCGCAGACGCTGGCGAATCTGTACCTGGCGCTGGACAAGGATTTGACGATCATCCCGGTGCTCAACAAGATCGATCTCCCGGCCGCGGATCCCGATCGTTACGCGGGCGAGATCGCGCACATCATCGGTTGCGAACCCGAGGACGTGCTGCGGGTCTCCGGTAAGACCGGCGTCGGTGTGCCGGAACTGCTGAACAAGGTCATCGAGGCGGTGCCAGCGCCGGTCGGCGATCCGGACGCACCCGCCCGGGCCATGATCTTCGACTCGGTCTACGACACCTACCGCGGTGTGGTCACCTATGTCCGGGTGGTGGACGGCAAGATCGTTCCGCGCGAGAAGATCAAGATGATGTCCACCGGCGCGACGCACGAACTGCTCGAGGTCGGCATCGTCTCCCCGGAACCCAAACCCACCCAGGGTCTCGGCGTCGGCGAGGTCGGCTATCTGATCACCGGCGTGAAGGATGTGCGCCAGTCGAAGGTCGGCGATACCGTGACCTCCGCGCGCGGCGGTGCGACCGAACCGCTCACCGGCTACCGCGAGCCGCGCCCCATGGTGTACTCCGGTCTCTACCCGGTCGACGGCTCGGACTACCCGGACCTGCGCGACGCACTGGACAAGCTCCAGCTCAACGACGCCGCACTGACCTACGAGCCGGAGACCTCGGTGGCCCTCGGCTTCGGCTTCCGGTGCGGGTTCCTCGGTCTGCTCCATATGGAGATCACCCGCGAGCGGCTGCAGCGCGAATTCGATCTGGATCTGATCTCCACCGCGCCCAACGTGGTCTACAAGGTGGAGATGGAGGACGGCGCCGAACAGGTCGTTACCAATCCCTCGTACTGGCCCGAGGGCAAGGTCCGGCATGTGTACGAGCCGGTGGTCAAGTGCACGATCATCTCGCCGAGCGAATTCATCGGTTCGATCATGGAACTGTGCCAGGCACGGCGCGGTGAGCTCGGCGGTATGGACTACCTGTCGGAGACCCGCGTCGAACTGCGCTACACCATGCCGATGGCCGAGATCATCTTCGACTTCTTCGACTCGCTGAAATCGCGTACCCGCGGCTATGCCAGCCTCGATTACGAGGAGGCGGGTGTGCAGGAGTCGGCGCTGGTGAAGGTGGACATCCTGCTGCAGGGCGAGGCGGTGGACGCGTTCTCGGCGATCGTGCACCGCGACGCCGCCCAGGCCTACGGCCACAAGATGACAACCAAACTGCGCGAACTCATCCCGCGCCAGCAGTTCGAGGTGCCCATCCAGGCCGCCATCGGCTCGAAAATCATTGCCCGCGAAAACATCCGCGCCATCCGCAAGGACGTCCTCGCCAAGTGCTACGGCGGTGACATCAGCCGCAAGCGCAAACTGCTCGAGAAGCAGAAGGAAGGCAAGAAGCGCATGAAGACGATCGGCCGCGTCGACGTTCCCCAGGAAGCCTTCGTCGCCGCGCTCTCGTCGGACGCCGCCTCCGACAAACCGAAGGGGCAGAAGTAAGCCGGTCCGGGCGGATAATCGGACTGGTCAACGACCAGTGGCCGCGGTTGTAACCGTGTGCCAGTGATTTGGTGCGGATTCGATACAGATCATGTCTGCTGGCAGCAGTATGCGCGCGCCGTGGAAAAGCCTATTGCGTACGCCCAAGTGGAGATTCCGATCTACTTGCTCATCGACCGCGACTCGGCCGAGGTAGTGGTCCACAGCAACCCGAATGGCGACAAGTACCTCGATGTGCACCGGTATGCGATCGGCCTCGAGGTGACGTTGCCGGAACCGGTGGCCGTCACACTCGATACCGCGCCGCTACTGAACTGGATTCGCTGAGTTCAGGAAGTGCGTGCGGCGATCCGCACGCGCAGACGAACACCGCCGAGCGGGGCGTGGTCGAGTTCGGCTGTGCCGGAGTGGAGTTCGGCTTGTTGGCGGACCAGGGCCAAGCCCAGGCCGGAGCCGGGGGAGCCGGGGCCTTTGGTGAAGCGATCGAAGGCGGTAGGGCGGAGGTGTTCGGGGATGCCGGTGCCGTCGTCGTCGATGACGATCTCGACTCCGGTCGTTGCGTCGGAGGCGTTGTGGCGGAGGGCGTTCGGATCGGCGGGGCTTGGATCAGCAGTGCTCGGATCGTCGGGGTGTGTACCGGAGGTGTTCGGATCGCAGTGGCGGGCGGCGATGGTGATGGTGCGGGCGTGACCGTGCTGTATGGCATTGGCGACTGCGTTGGTGACGATCAGCATGAGGCCGCCCGGTAGGCCGGTCAAGGTTGTCGGGGTGCATTCGGTGAGGTTGATGTGCGCGTCGGGATGGCGGCGACGGGCGTCCTGTACCGCGCGGTCGAGGGTTTCGCAGAGTTCGAAGGGTTCGAATGCGTCGGATTCGGTGAGTTCGCCGACCGCGAGTCGTTCCAGATCGGTCAGGGTGTTCTCGATGTGGCGTTCGGCGAGCAGCACGTCGGCGAGTACCGCGCGCTGCTGCTCAGCGGGTAATTCCTTGGTGGCCAGGACTTCCAGGTCGGTGCGCATCGCGGTCAGCGGTGTGCGCAGCTCATGGGCACAGACCGCGGCGAAGTCCCTGGCGCTGGCCAGCGCGCGATTGGTGGCGCCGTGTGCCGCCTCGAGCCGTGCCAGCATGCGGGTGATGGCATCGGAGAGTTCCTCGGCTTCACGCGCGTCGCGGCCGGACAATGGCGGCAGTTTCTCCAGGGTGTCGATGCCGTGTGTGGCGGTGGCCAGTTTCCGCAGCGGTCGAGCGGCATAACCGGCCAGAAACCAGCCGAGCGTGGCGGCCAGCAGTACGCCGCCGGCCGCGACCGACAGGCCGATCAGTTGGCTGCGCTGGATTGCCGAGTCGACGGCGGCGCGGTTCGGGCGCAGCACCACGGCAAGGCCGGGCGCTCCGGCAACCGGGGCGACGGCGTCGTCGGCGAACTGGACCACGTGCGGCGGAGCAGTTGGAAGTGGTATCGGCGCAATGTCTTCCGGCAGCGGGGGTAGCGCATCGAGCGGCAGACCGGGAGACGGCACGATATCCGCGGCCGCGCGACCCGGACGTGCATCGTCTGCACCGTCTGATCCAACTGGCGTGAACTCGCGGTGGCGAGCAGTGCGAAGTACGCGACACCGAGCACGACCGCCACCAGTGCGGCGACGACGCCCGATACCAGCGCCACCCGGGCGCGCAACGATAACAACACTTTCGGCGCCTTCACTTTTCGGCTCCAGGCGATCCGCCGTCGCTCATGATTCCACCTCACTCGCGGCTCGATTCCGCGTGTGCGACGCGGACTGTGTCTTCGGGTTCATTCGCCGAAACCCACTCACGACTCCACCTCACCGGCACCGGGCTTCGCCGTGCGTGAGGTTGCCTTGGGGGGCATTCGCCGGTGCCGACTCACGCTTCCTCCCGCAGTACGAAACCCACCCCGCGCACCGTGTGGATCACCCGCGGCGCACCGTGCGCCTCCAATTTGCGCCGCAGATAGGAGACGAACACATCCACCACATTGGTGTCGGTGGTGAAGTCATAACCCCAGACCGCGGACAGGATCTGCGCGCGGCTGAGCACGATGCCGGTGTTGTCGGCCAGCAGCGCGAGCACCTCGAATTCCCGTTTGGTCAGCTCCACCTGCTGTCCGCTGGCGAACACCCGGTATCCGGCCCGATCGATCCGGACCTGTCCGACCTGGCGGTGGCCGTCGCCGGAGGGCTGCCCGGCCGCGGGCCGACGACGCAGCAGTGCGTGCAGCCGGGCGACCAGCTCACCGAGGTCGAAGGGTTTGGTCAGGTAGTCGTCGGCGCCGCGCTCCAGGGCGGCGATGCGATCGCTGACCGCGGTGCGGGCGCTGAGTACGCAGATCGGAATGTCGTTGCCCATCGCGCGCAATGCCGTAACCACGCCCGCCCCATCGAGATTCGGCATATTCACATCGAGCACCATGGCGTCCGGTTCGGTGCGGTGGACCATGGCCAGCGCCTCGGCGCCGTCACCCGCGGTGACCACCTCGAAATCGGACAGTTCGAGCCCGCGCCGCAGCGACGCGAGAACTCGAACCTCATCGTCGACGACCAAGATGCGCTGTCCGCCCGTCATCCGGCCAACCACCTCATCGAATCGCTGCCGGATGCTGCCGTCATGGGGCCACGATAGAGCCGTCGCGCGGTCAGCTGCCGGTGCTGCCGGTAGGAGCCGGTTGCGCGGGGTGGACGGGCACGGCGCCGGGTCGGTGTTCGATGATCACGTGCGGACCACCGGGCTGAGCGGGGCCGACAATGACCGGTCCGGATGGATCGATATCCGGGCAGTCGGGCAGCGCGGCGCCCGGTGGCAGCGGTGCGGCCGGAACGGCGACCTGCGGCCCCGGCCCGCCCTGGATCACCACGTGCGGGTCGCCGGGAGCGATCAGCACACACGTCACGGTCGGACCACCGCCCGGCTGCGGCGGCTGGGCCGAGGCGGCGCCCGCGACCAGCACGGACGCCGTGGCGGCGAATGCCGTCCCGGTGACGATGGCGACAGTGCGGGCTCGGCCGCGTCCGAGGGGTGCGGACATGATGCGATCTCCTTCGCGTCGGTGCCGGGTCGTCCCGGCGAGATCGACGCTAGGGAACCGAACTTCACCGTCTCTCGAGAAATTGTTAGAGATCTCTTGCAGCCCATCGAACTATGGGCTGTACGGGTCGCCACCGACGAGTTACTCTCGTCGGCACGGCTTCGGCTGCCGCGCAACTCGGTTCGAAGTGCTCGATCAGGTCCAAATGACAACACCTGTACCTGGTTTGGGATGCCCGCAGAATCGGGGCTTCCGTTCTGGTTTTTCCGATGGCAAGGTTGTGTTGCTTGTCACAGTCATATTCTTTGCGGACCTGCAGAATGTGACAGTTGGGTTTTCCGGAATATCGTTAGTTGATCTTCACTCGGTCTGCCCGGCGTGGTGAGGATGCTGGAAACCTGAGAGTGGAGCTTGCATGACGAGTGACCTGCCCTTCGACAGCGATGACACCGATGCTGACGACCGTGCGGGCGATACCGCCTATCGCGTCGCCACCGGCGTCGCGCGGGTAGCGCGGGCGGGCGCGTACGTCACCGGTGGCGCCCTGATCGCTGCCAATGGCGGTACCGCGCCTGCGCATCCCGGTGGGCAACGGCTCGACAGCTGGACCTCGGCCTACTCTCGTGATCCCGATGCGGACGCGCCGAGTCCGGTGGTGACCTTCCCGGATCCGGATCCGAATTCGGCACCGCCCGCACCGATTCACGGGCACACGCCGGCACCGCGCGATATCGGCGTCAATGCTCCGTTCACCATCCCGAACGCGCCGAACTCCGGTCTGCACCTCGGTCCGCCGCCGCAGCAGCACACACCGCAGCCGTGGCAGGACGCCGCCCACGGCAACGGCTACCAGCCCGGACTCGCTCTCGGTACCGAGAGCGAGCGCTCCGGACTCGATCTGCACAGCGAGACGCCGCGGTCCGGCCTCGATTTCGGCACCGATCATGCGGGCGGCGGCTTCGGTGGCGTGCCCGGACTCGACTTCGGCCAGGGCGGTTTCGGGCTGCCCGGACACGGCCTGGGGCAGGAGGGCCACGGCTTCGGTCTGCCCGGCGCGAACGGCTTCGTCGCGCCCGGCTCCAACCCCTTTGTCCTGCCCCGCATTCCGGTGGCCGGGACGGCCAGCGACACCGCAGCCGCGGGCCCGGTGAGCCAGGCCGAAGACGCCGACGGCAGTAGCGCCGCGAACGCGGGCGGTGGCGCTCCGTTCTTCGGCGGCAATATGTTTCACACCGGCGCGCCCGCGGGCAGCGGTGACCTGTTCCACGGCGCCGACGCGTTCCATGGCGCCGACGCGTTCCATGGCGCGGATATGTTCCACGGCGTCGGAAATCCGGATGCCGTCGGCGTATTCCTCAATGCGGACGCCAGCTTCAGCGTGCACACCGAACTCGCAGTGGACTTCGGCGTCAGCCCGAACGGGATGTACCTGAACACACACTCCAAGGTCGAGGTCAACGGCGCACTGAAGGTCGAGACCGGTGCCGGTCGGGTCGGCGACAATATCGACCGGTTCTCCGACTGGCTCGGCCAGACCCCCGGCACGACCGGACGTTCCGGGCTGGACCAGTCCGGCGCCTCGGGGCACAGCTCGAGTAGCGCGTCGACCACGCAGCCTGCCGGGTCCGTCCCCCAGTACTCGGCCGCCGCGCAGCCCGTCGCGGTGCAGCCCGCTCAGCCGTTCGTCGCACCGGTCGCCCCGATCGCACCGCCGGTCGCGCCGCCAGCACCGGTGGTTGCCCCCGCTGCGGTCGCCGCGCCGGTTGCGGCCACACCGCTGCAGACCACGATCCAGCCGGATGCGGCGAGCACCCCGGTCGCCAATGTGCTTGTGGCGCCGACGGGTCCGTCGCCGCTGACCGCGCCCGCCGCGGTGGTGCCCGCGCTGTTCGAGCCCAAGCCCGTACCGGCCAAGCCGGTCCTGGTCGACGATTCGCATTCGCCGCACCCGCCGCTGACCAATATCCCGACCACCGTCACCAAGACGGTGCCGGTTCCGGTCATCCCCGGCGACAGCACCACCGGGCATCCGACCAAGGTGCCCGACCCGGCCAGCACCAAGACCCCTGGTGCCACCCTCCCCGGCACCGACATCACCGGCACGACCAAGATCCCGGGTACCCAGGCGCCGACCACGCACGCGCCGACCACAAATGCGCCCAGCACCAACGCGCCGAGCCACCCCGCAACCCCGACTGTGCCGGACGATGACGATGTGACGCTCCCCAGCACCGGCCACGGTGGCGGCACCACCCCGAGCACCGGTCACGGCGGGGCCACCCCAAGCACCGTCAACGGCGGAACCGGGGGCAACTCCGCCCCGACCACACACACCCCACCGACGGTGGACATCCCGACCATCGAGCCGACGGTTTCGGTGCCGACGGCCACCCACTCCGTGCCGACCCTCGTGCCGACCGTGGATATCGACATCCCGACCATGAATTCCCCCGCGCCGATCCCTACTCCGCAGACCCACGTGCCGGTCCCGACGATGCCAGCACCGGTCACCCCGATGCAGCCGCCGATCGACATCAAGCCGCATCCGATCGCCGCGGAACTCGGCGACCCGGCCGACTTCGCGCATCCGATATATGAACCCGACCATTCGGCGCTGACCTTGATCGCCGGTGGTCTGTCCGCCCCGCTGCTGCCCGATGCGGCCGTCGACGACGGCCACCACCTGGCATCGGGGCTGGACATCGCCCTGATCTAGGAAACCTGATGGGGGTCGCGCGCACCCGTCGCGCTGGCGCATGTCATCGTCGAATGCGATATCCGTACGACAGTTAGGAGGAGGGTTGTCTGCCGCAGCCGGGCTGGAGGCCGCCACGGTGAAACATCCGCAGGTCATGGCGCCGGTCATCGGAATTCTCGATCAACTGCAGGAGATGACCCGCTCCGTGGGCCGGGACGATCTGAGCGGCCGACTGAATATGGTGCGGGCCAGGGTCGGTGACCCGCGGCTGCGCCTCGTGGTCGTCGGTGCGTCCAAGAACGGTATGAGCACCCTGGTCAACGGTTTGGTCGGGGCCAGGGTCAGCGCCACCGAGAGTGCGCTGAGCGTGCCGGTGATCGCGGAGTACGGACCCGAGCCGACGGCGGTGCTGGTGAAATCGCTCGGCGCGGGCCGCATCGAACGCCAGTCGGTCGATCCGCTCGATCCGGGTCCGGCGCTGACCGCCGACGGGGTGATCCGCGCCGAATTCACCGAGCCGAGTTCGCTGCTGGCCGATGGCGTGGTCCTGATGGACGCGCCGGGCAGCAATGGCGAGGACCACACCACCTGGTCGATGATCGCCGCCGCCGATGCCGTGCTCTACGTCGGTGACGCCGGAACCGAGTTCACCGCGGAGCAGATCACCTATCTCGACCGCATCCAGCAGATCTGCCCCACGGTGATCTGTGTGCTGAACAAGATCGACCTGCACCCGCACTGGCAGCACACCCAGCAGCGCAATCGTGAGCTGCTGGACGCGGCCGGACTCGGCTTCGCGGTGGCCCCGGTTTCGGCGCTGCTGCACCAGCAGGCGGGCAACTATCAGCGCGATATCGAATCGGGCGTACCTCAGCTCGTCGACCATCTGCGCGATTATGTGGTGGGCAGGGCCGACACCCTGGTCCTGGCGGCCGCGGCCAATGACATCCGGCTGGTCGCCGACCATCTCGCGGTAACCCTGCGGACCGAGGCCGAGGCGCTGCGCGATCCGCGCCGCCGGGTGGAGATCACCGAACAATTGGTGGCCGCCCGCGACCAGGCCGATCAGCTGCGGCAGCGCTCGGCCAACTGGCAGGTCACCCTCGGCGATGGCAGCACCGAGTTGATGGCCGATATCGAACACGATCTGCGGCACCGGTTGCGCAGTCTGGTCCGCGACGCCGAGGCCGAGATCGCCCAGACCGATCCGGCCCGGCGCTGGAAGGATTTCGGCGCCGATCTGGACGCGCGCATCTGCGAGGCCGTCGAAGAGAATTTCGTGATGGCGCACTACCGGGCGGTGGAACTGTCCGAACAGGTGGCGGCCAAATTCCCGGCCGATCATCGCACCCCGCCACTGCCGGACCTACGCCTGCACAATCCCGGTGAAGTTCTCGGGCCTGTTGCGCCGCTGGATCCCCTGACCAGTGCGAAAGCCAGTGTGATGGCGCAATTCCTGACCGTTATGCGCGGCTCCTATGGTGGTCTGCTGATGGTGGGTGTGCTGACCAGTCTGCTGAAAATGCCGCTGGTGAACTGGTATTCGGCCGCCGCCGCGCTGCTGCTCGGCGCGAATGCGCTCTGGGACGATCGCAAGGCTCGCAGGCAGCGCCGTCAGGCCGAGGCGAAGGTTTCGGTGGCCAGGCTGATGGACGATGTCGTCTTCCAGGTCGGCAAGGAATCGCGAAATCGGTTGCGCGCACTGCAGCGCACGCTGCGCGACCACTTCACCGATATCGCCACCGATGTGCTGCACACCGCCGACGAGCGGTTGCGCGTGGCGGAGGTGGCCTACGGGAAGTACGGCGATCACCGCGAGGAGCGAATCGCCGACCTCGACGTCCAGCTCGGCAAGCTGCGCGGACTGCGCGCCGATGCCGATGGCATCGGCGCGGCCGCGTAAATATCGGTCAGGACGGGTGAACGGCCGGTAAGTGTGCCGGTTGGAATGTGCCGCTGGTGTGTGATTGCTCGGCCCTGATCACATGCGTCACCGCATTGATCAGTGCCAGATGGGTAAAGGCCTGCGGGAAGTTGCCGAGGTGGCGTCCACTGCGCGAGTCGATTTCCTCGGCATACAGCCGCAGCGGGCTGGCATAGCCGAGCAGGCGCTCGCACAGGTGCCGGGCCCGCTGCACTTCGCCGATTTCCACCAGCGCGGAGACCAGCCAGAACGAGCAGATGGTGAAGGTGCCCTCGGCGCCGGACAAGCCGTCGTCGGTGGTCTCGGTCCGATAGCGCAGCACCAGACCGTTTTCAGTGAGTCGGTCGGCGATCGAGAGCACTGTGGCGCGCACCCGGTGGTCGGTGGGCGGCAGGAAACGGTTCAGCACCACCAACAGCAGTGACGCGTCCAGGGTGTCGCCGCCGTAGGTCTGGGTGAAGACACCGTTGGCGTTCACGCCATTGGTGAGGATATCGGCCTTGATCTGATCGGCAATGGCGTACCACTCGCTGGCGCGTTCGTATTCGCCGTGCAGTTCGGCCAGTTTCGCGCCGCGGTCCAGCGCCACCCAGCACATCACCTTCGAGGAGGTGAAATGCTGTGGTTCACCGCGGACTTCCCAGATGCCGCGATCGGGCTCGCGCCAGCCCTTGATGGCCGCCTCGACCTGGCGCTCCAACAGTGGCCACAGCGATTCCGGCACCTGCTGGCGGGATTTCACGTGTAAGTACACCGCGTCCAGCATGGTGCCCCAGATATCGTGCTGGTCCTGGTTGTAAGCGCCATTGCCGATGCGCACCGGTTTGGCGCCGTCGTAGCCGGTCAGATTGTCGAGCGTGGTCTCGGCGAGCTCGCGTTCGCCGCCGATACCGTAGAGCACCTGCAGCGGAACGGATTCGCCGTTATCGCCGGTGGTGGCGTCTCTCAGAAACGCGAAGAAGTCGTTGGCCTCGCGGTCGAGGCCGAGGGTGTACAGACCCCACAGCGCGAAGCTGGAATCGCGCACCCAGGTATAGCGGTAGTCCCAGTTGCGTTGGCCGCCAGGGGTTTCCGGCAGGGAGGTGGTGGCGGCGGCCATCAGCGCACCGGTCGGCGCGTAGGTGAGCCCCTTGAGCGTCAGTGCGCTGCGCTGTAAGTAGTTGCGCCACGGATGATCGGGGAAATCGCCGAGGGTGATCCACTGCCGCCAGCATTCGGTGGTCTGCCACATCTTCTGGGCCGCGTCTTCGAAGGTGCGCGGTGCGGGCAGCTCCGACCAGGTCAGTGCGACGAACACCTCGTCGCCCTCCTTCATCCTGGTCCTGGCTCGCGCCTCCCGGCCCTCCAGACCCAGCCGCAGGTCGGTAGTCAGCACCAGGGTCGGGCCCGCGGTCGGGTCGAGCGTACGTACCGCGGTCGCCTCCTCGTAGACCTTGCCGGTGTACTCCCAGCCGGCTGGGGCGCGGTGGTAGTCGAAGGCGGGTTCGCAGCTCATCTCCAGCTCGACCGTGCCGTTCACGCATTTCACCGTGCGCAGCAGGACGTGCTCGGCGTCCCAGTCCATCGGCGTGCGGCGATGGGTCTTGCTGCGCTGTTCGTTGTTGTGCCATGGGCCGAGTACCAGGGCGTCGCGCACGATCAGCCAGCCGGTCTCGGTCTGCCAGGTGGTTTCCAGGATCATGCCACCCGGCAGATACCGGCGCGCGGCAGGCACATTGACCCCGTACGGGCCGATCCGGAAGTGTCCGGCGCTGCGGTCGAGCATCGCGCCGAAGATGCTCGGTGAATCGGGCCTGGGCACACACATCCACTCGACCGAGCCATTGCTGGCGATCAGGCAGCTGGTCTCACAGTCGGACAGGAATGCGTAATCATCGATCGGCGGATATGTGGCGTGCTGACCCACCTTCAGGTGACTGAGTGTGGGCAGGTCGTCGGGTTCGTCGACGGTCGGATCATCGGTAGACGCCATACCTCATCTTCGGTCTGTCGGCCCATCTCGTCCACCGCCGCGCCGAACCCGGCCCTGACGGCGCGATCTCGGCCGACCGCCCGGGCAGTATTAGGCTGGTGCCGTGCACAGGATCGCAGGATGGTGGGACGGCTTCGAGTTGTGGGTGGCGGGGTTGCCGTTCATCCCGCAGTTCGTCGTGGTGCTGGTTGGCATGGTCCCGATCAGCTTCGCCATCGCCTACGTGCTGGATCGAGTGCTGCGGGTTTCCCTGCAGCTGCTCGGCCGCAATAGTGACGCTGTGCCGACCCTCACAGTTGAGGATGTGATGACCGCGGAATCCGCCCTGATCCCCGAACTGGTCGGGCCGCCCGTCCCGGTGCGCGAGACCGCGCAGAGCGGGGCGCGTTGATGCCGCGTTCCCGGGTTCAGCTCGCCCTCGTCGCTCTGCTGGTTCTCATCGTCATCGCGTGGTTGTTCACTCGCTGACATTGTGCGGGGCCAACATGTCCCTACAGCGATCGTCTGAACGACCCCGCTGGACAGCTCTGCTGTCTCACCGGTGCAGGCCGAGCGCTGCCGAACAACCTGCCCAAGGGCCCCAGCCCTGAGCGGCGAGTACCTGCTCGGCGACGGCGATCTGCTGTTCGCGGGTGGCTTTGTCGGCAGTCGGCGCGTATGCGGCACCGCCATATGCGGCCCATGTGCCCGGCGAGAACTGTAGGCCGCCCTGAAACCCGTTGCCGGTGTTGATATTCCAATTACCGCCCGACTCGCACGCGGCGAGGTTGTCCCATTCCTGATCGGTAGCGGCGGACGCTTGGCCAACGTATGCCATTCCGGCTCCGCCGATGATCGCGCTGGTGGCGACGATCTTCTTGAGTGGGGTGCCCAGAGCGCTCATATCGCAGTTCCTTTCGAGTCAGCAAACCTGATACAGGTGTCCAAGCATGAAAGGTGATCACTGGAGCTTTGGCCGTTCGAGTGTGTGCTGCACGCCGTGAGCTGATGTGGCAGTCCAGCGGTATCGTGTCCGCATCGCAATACAACCGATGTCATGTCTCAACCAGCTGGCAGCCTGCGGTTGGACGATACAAAGCCGCAACCGACCGACCTGAATGGGCGGTGTGTACGCGCGTTAATAGCGGCATGGTGTGCCCAGCGGGCAAGCCGCGAGCGGCCATACGCAGCGCACGCTAATGCCCGGTTTCCGTGCGCGTATCGGTTACCGCGGGAGTGGAACGGGCACCGACCGCGTGGACGATGGCTTGCGCCCAGCCGTCACTCGTCGGCCGAGTCGTCCCGATCGGTGCGCCAGTCGTTGAACCGTTTGCCGATCTTGGAGACGGTCGCGCCCACCTCGTGACCCACCGTGCTCACCGCTGATCCGACATCGCGCCCCAGATTGCGCACGGTGCGGATCAGCGGGTCCTCGGATTGGTCGAAGTTCTGCCGGTAGGTGCGCGCGGCCTCCTTGATCTCATCGCTGATCTTGGTGTTCTTATCGTGTTCGCGGCGCGGGTAGTCGCCGCCGAGCATGCGGTTGTACTCGCCGGACTGGATCCAGCGGCGCAGCTCCGCGGCCCGCAGCACCGAGAACGGATGGCTCTGCAGCTCCAGATTGAGCAGCTTGAGCACGCCGTCGCGCAGATCGCCGGAGCGCTCGTAGTCATCGGCCTGCTGCAGGAACGCGCCGTGGTTCATCTCCTTGATCCAGGTGCCGCCCGCGGTCTTCATATGCACCCGCACCGACGCCTCGACATCCTGGCCGCACAGCAGCCCGGCGCGGTCGCCGGAGAGTTCGGACTTGCGGCTCCACTCCATCAGCGCGGCCACGATCGCGCGCAGGGCCCATCCGCCGACCGGCATCCAGCCCAGATTGGCCGAGATGCGCAGCAGATGCATGAGCATGGTGCGGTACACCGCGTGTCCGGACAGCGCGTGCCCGAGTTCGTGGCCGACGATGAAGCGCAGCTCCTCGGTGTCCATCAGATCGATCAGCCCGGTGGTCAGCACGATGAACGGCTGGTCCATGCCGATGGTGAAGGCGTTCACATGCGGGCTCTGCAGTACGAACATCTCGGGCGTGGTGCGCGCGTCCAGGATCTCCACGCAGTCCTGACGCAACTGGTGCAGCGAGCGGAACTGGCGTTCGTCCACCCGCACCGCCGTGGCGAGGTAGAGCAGCCGATGCTGGCGTTCCTGCAACAAACCGGACAGGGTACGCAGAATGGTGTCGAACCCGGCGAGTGAGCGCAGCGTCACCAGGGCGGTGCGGTCGGCGGGATGTTCCCACGCGCGAGTGCTGATATCGGGAAACCGGGTGCGTACCCGGTCCGGGCTGGTAGTCATGGGATGAAACCCCCCTCTTCCTGGAACTTTGTCGGTTTTTGCCGCCTGCAAGCGGATAGCTGGCGTTGATTCGAACTGGTGACGTTTCCTCTGCTACAGTCTGCCCGTGTCTTCGAGTGCCGTCCCGCAGGTCCGCCATGAATTGGCGTTGATCGCTGTCGGCAATCTCGCGGTCGCGGACATTCTCTGTCGCTGATCGGCGCCGGGCACTGCTGTGCACCCATCTTCTCTCTAAACTGGCGCGCAAACTTTTTCGCAGCAGTGTCCGACCCCAACGACCCCTCGGTCGGTAGTCGTGTCGCAGTTCGACCGTCGCGACCCCTCGTCCACGTCGCGGCGGAGCGCTCAGGAAAGGTTCCATCCATGTCACCCAGGTCCTTGTTGTTCGGATCGTCCCGATCGCACCGTCGCCCGATGGTCGCCGCGCTGACCGCGGTCGCCGCCGTCGTGCTCACCGCGTGCGGTGGCGGAGCCAGTGACACCGTGGGCGGTGGTGGGGCCGACGGCAGCGGCGGCACGCTCAACCTCTACGCCTACGCCGTCCCCAAGCCCGGCTTCGACAAGGTCGTCCCCGAATTCAATAAGACCGATAAGGGCAAGGGCGTCCAGATCAACGGCTCCTACGGCGCATCGGGCGATCAGTCCCGCAAGGTCAAGGACGGTGCCGAGGCCGATATCGTCAACTTCTCGGTCGAACCCGATATCACCCGCCTCGTCGACGCCGGTCTGGTCGACCCGAGCTGGAATGCGGACGCCACCAAGGGAATTCCGTTCGGGTCGGTGGTCGCGATCGTCGTGCGCAAGGGCAACCCGAAGGGCATCAAGGACTGGGACGATCTGCTGAAGCCGGGCATCCAGGTGGTCACCCCGAACCCGTTCAGCTCGGGCTCGGCCAAGTGGAATCTGCTCGCCCCGTACGCGGCCAAGAGCGATGGCGGCAAGAACCCGCAGGCGGGTCTGGATTACCTGAGCCAGCTCATCTCCAAGGAGCATGTGCAGGTGCAGCCGAAGTCGGGCCGCGAAGCGACCGAGACCTTCCTACAGGGCACCGGTGATGTGCTGCTGAGCTATGAGAACGAGGCGATCTTCTCCGAGCGCAATGGCGATCCCATCGAGCACATCGTGCCGCCGACCACCTTCAAGATCGAGAACCCGGTCGCGGTGCTGAAGAGCAGCAAGCATCTGGAGTTGGCTAGCGCCTTCCGCGACTTCCTGTTCACCCCGGCCGGGCAAAAGGCCTGGGCCTCGGCCGGATTCCGCCCGGTCGACCCGAAGGTGGCCGCCGACTACGCCAAGGACTTCCCGACTCCGCAGAAGCTGTGGACGATCGCCGACCTCGGTGGCTGGAAGACCGTCGACAAGGAGCTGTTCACCCCGAACACCGGAACCGTCGCGGTCATCTACGACAAGGCCACCAAGTAACTCGGTGCGCTGAAATACCCTGCGGCGTGCGCGACCGGCCCGGAACAGGCCGCTCGTAACCACAAAGGGCCTCGCGTGCGCCGCACATCTACACGGGATACTGGACGACTGTGACAGAAAGCAGCAGCACCGGGATCGGGCACGCGCCCGATCCCGGTGGCTTCGAAGACGCGGGGGAATCCGCGCCCAAACCCACGAGCCGAAGCTGGTCGTGGCTGCGGGTGACCGGTTCGGTGGGTCCGCTCGGCATCGCCACCGCGGTGCTGTGGCTCAGCATTATCGTGCTGCTACCACTGGCCGCGCTCACCGTCACCTCATTCGACGACGGCTGGTCCGGGTTCTGGGATGCCATCACCGCGCCCGCCGCCATCGATTCGCTGCGCATCACCGTTGTCGTCTCGGTGGTGGTTGCGGTCATCAATGTGCTGATGGGCACGCTCATCGCCTGGGTTCTGGTGCGCGACGAATTCCCGGGTAAGAGCATCGTCAACGCGCTCATCGACCTGCCGTTCGCACTGCCGACCATCGTCGCCAGCATTGTGCTGCTGTCGCTGTACGGGCCGCAGAGTCCGATCGATATCCACCTCAACGCCACCCAGCCCGGCCTGGTCGTGGCATTGGCGTTCGTCACATTGCCGTTCGTGGTCCGCTCGGTGCAGCCGGTGCTCATCGAGGCCGACCGCGAGGTCGAGCAGGCCGCGCTGTCCCTCGGCGCGGACAACTGGACCACCTTCCGCCGCATCGTCCTACCGACCCTCGCACCCGCCATCATCAGCGGCGGCGGTCTCGCCTTCGCCCGCGCCATCGGCGAATACGGTTCGGTGGTGCTGATCGGCGGCGCCATCCCGCGCAAGACCGAGATGGCCTCGCAGTACATCCAGAAACAGATCGAGATCGACCGGCCGGTGAATGCGGCCGCGGTTTCGGTCGCGCTGCTGGCCGTCTCGTTCGCGACCCTGCTGGTGCTGCGGCTGTGGGCCGAGCGCACCGCACGCAAGGAGCAGGAGGCGCGATGAATCTGTCCTGGCCGACCCGCATCTCGCTGCGCACCGTTGCGCTGGGCTACCTGTTCGTACTGCTGGTGCTGCCGCTGATCATCATTCTGTGGCGCACCTTCGAAAAGGGGATCGGTGCGTTCATCGACTCGATCTCCACACCGGCGGCGATCTCGGCATTCCAGCTGTCGATCCTCATCGTGGCGATCGTGGTCCCGGTGAATGTTGTCTTCGGCATCGTTACCGCGATTGCCCTGGTACGCGGCAAGTTCCCGGGCCGCACCCTGGTGCAGGGCATCGTGGATCTGCCCTTCGCCGTCTCGCCGGTGGTGGTCGGCGTCGCGCTGATCCTGCTGTGGGGTGCGGACGGCTGGTTCGGCGGACTGGAAGACGTCGGCTTCAAGGTGATCTTCAACCTGCCCGGCATGGTGATCGCCACCATCTTCGTCACATTGCCGTTCGTGGTGCGCGAGGTCGAGCCGGTGCTGCACGAGATCGGCGATGATCAGGAGCAGGCCGCTGCGACCCTCGGAGCCTCGCGCTGGCAGACGTTCTGGCGGATCACCCTGCCCGCCATCCGCTGGGGCCTGACCTACGGTGTGGTGTTGACCGTCGCGCGCGCACTCGGCGAATTCGGCGCGGTGATCATGGTGTCCTCGGCGCTCCCGGGTAAATCGCAGACGCTGACGCTGCTCGTACACGGTCGATACATCAACGACCACAACACCTTCGGCGCCTACTCCGCCGCCACCCTGCTGATGGGCCTGGCCCTCGTAGTCCTTCTGTTGATGACCCTCCTCGAACGTAAGCGGGGCACCAAGTGATCACCGTGACCAACGCAAAGAAGAACTACGGTTCCTTCGCCGCCCTGAACGATGTCAGTATCGATATCCCGTCCGGGGAGCTGACCGCACTGCTCGGCCCGTCGGGTTCGGGCAAATCGACCCTGCTGCGCTCGATCGCGGGCCTGGAGTCGCTGGACTCCGGCGTCGTCGCCATCGCGGGCAGCGATGTCACGCATGTGCCGCCGCAGAAGCGCGATATCGGCTTCGTATTTCAGCACTACGCCGCGTTCAAGCACATGACCGTGCGCGATAACGTCGCCTTCGGACTCAAGATCCGCAAGCGCCCCAAGGGGGAGATCGCCAAGCGCGTGGACGAACTGCTCGGCATCGTCGGCCTCGACGGCTTCCAGCACCGCTATCCGGCCCAGCTCTCCGGCGGCCAGCGCCAGCGCATGGCACTGGCACGCGCGCTCGCCGTCGACCCGCAGGTGCTGCTGCTCGACGAGCCCTTCGGCGCCCTCGACGCCAAGGTGCGCGCCGATCTGCGCACCTGGCTGCGCCGCCTGCACGAGGAGGTCCACGTGACCACCGTGCTGGTCACCCACGACCAGGAGGAGGCGCTCGACGTCGCCGACCGGATCGCGGTGATGAACAAGGGCCGCATCGAACAGGTCGGCAGCCCGGAGGATGTCTACGACCGTCCCGCCAACGAATTCGTCATGTCCTTCCTCGGCGCGGTGGCCCGGCTCAACGGGCATCTGGTGCGTCCGCACGATATTCGGGTCGGCCGTGACCCCAGCATGGCGCTGGCCGCGCACGAGGGCACCGCGGAATCGGCGGGTGTCACTCGCGCCACCGTGGAACGCGTGGTGCATCTGGGTTTCGAGGTGCGCGTGGAACTGCGCAATGCCGCCACCGGCGATCTGTTCGCCGCCCAGGTGACCCGCGGCGATGCCGAGGCATTGCGGCTCAGCGACGGGGAAACCGTCTACGCGCGGGCCACTCGCATTCCGGAACTGCCTGCCGGATAAGGGTGAATTCGACTCCGCTTTATCGGCCGGATTTCCGTGTGGGTGAAATCTATACCCATTTATGGCGTGTCGAAACCGAACTCTGGTTTCAACTTCTCATATCGTGCTGAATGCGAAACACGCGCTAGTGGGTTCCGGTGGGTTATCGGAACGCTATCCGAAGTGAGCTATTCGCAATGGTCGTCGAACGCGGCCCGGATAACCGATATCCGGCCGCCCGATCGCAGCCTGCTCGACCTGCTGTCGGTAGGTCAGGGCTCACGACGCAGGTCGTGTGCAGGTGGCGAGGAGTTGATCGATCGCCATGTCAATTCGAAGACAGTTATTTCCCGCGCTGGCCATTGCCAGCGCCGCGGTGATAATCCAATCCGGTTCGGCCACGGCCGCACCACCAACCGGAACGCCCGCAGTGCGCGCACCGGATGGGCCGGTGATCATCGAGATTCCTGTGGACTCGCCCGAAGTGGCCGTGCAGAGCCCGGAATCGGTGGGGAAGCCGATCCCGAACTCCGCTACCGGCCGCACCCTCGCGCAGTTGCTGCCTTACGGAATCGTGGGTGATCAACTGCATTTCACGCCGAATCCGGAGCAGTGGGATAACGCGCGAACGATTGTCGGGGTGGTCCAGCGCCGCGGCATGCCCGCCTATGCGGCGGTCGTCGCACTGGCCACCGCACTACAGGAATCGATGCTGCGCAACCTGACCGAGCCGGTCGATCACGACTCGCTCGGGCTGTTCCAGCAGCGTCCCTCCGCGGGTTGGGGTACGCCGGAACAGCTCATCGATGTGCGCTACGCGACCGCGCGATTCCTGGACGCATTGCTGGTCAACGCGCCGGACTACCTGGCGATGCCGCTGTGGCAGGCGGCGCAGGCCGCGCAGCGTTCCGGCGTTGCGGTGGCGTACGCGCGGTGGCAGGAACAGGCCGCGCAGATGGTGCTGCGGTTGCTCGGGCCGGAGCAGGGACCAGTGCCGCGCGCGGCGGCGAATGCTCAGGCGGTGCTGCGATGTTGCTGATCAGTCGCCAATGGCCGCAAAGGTTTTGTTTTCCCGCACCGGAATCGGACACGAATTCCGGTGCGGGGAGTCAGAACTCGGGCGAGTGCGAGATTCGATCGCGACGCCTTGGCGTGCACGGACTGGTCAGTATCGATAAGCCTCGCCAACCCGCTTGTGGCAGCTGTCCGGCAACCATTGATCAGGGGAGCTGCAAGGAGGTGTTTGTGCATGTAGAAACGTGTGGCGATAGCTGAGATGGCGGAGTCGGCATTGGCCGGCGAACGCTATCGGGTCATCGTTGAATTTCGGCGCGCCGTAATGGGATCCGACCATGATCGCCGCGCGCGTGGCCACCTTGCAGCTGAGCTGGGTTCGGTGCTTTGCTGTGCAACCTGTGTCAGTACCGGCGGCATGCGGACAACCGTATGTCCGGTGGTTGGCAGGCGGGTCGCGGAGTGGTTGCGTGAATAGGGTTCGAAGCAAATCGGCTCGGCGATCAGAGGATTGCGATGGCGGTTGGTCTTGGTTTGAGCATCGGCACGGTGAACACGGTTTCCGCGCTCGCGGAGGAGGGTTCGGCCAAGGCTCCCCCGGGGCGCCGCTCCGCCGCCGAGTGCTCACCCGCCATCACCCGTCGCACCACCCTCGCCTTCGACAGCACCGGCATGGCCCGAGTCGGCATGATTCCGCGGCACGGGCGCGCGATCGCCGAATTCGCCGACCTGGGTCAGCGCAAGGCCACGCGGGCAAGGGTCGGGCATCGGGCGCTGACCGCCGCCGACCTGATCGCGGTCGTCGCGGACTGTCTGATCACCGAGGCGCGCCGCGATCGCCGGGCGGCCGATGCCGGGGTCACGCTGACACATCCGGCCGGCTACTCCGAGGGGCAGGTGGGGGAGCTGCGCGCGGCATTGGACGCGATCGGCCTGAGGCAGGTCGCGCTGGTCGCCGAACCCGTCGCGGCGGCGACCTGGCTGGAGGTCGAACGCGGTCCGCTGATGCCGGGCCTAGCCCTGGTCTATGACCTGGGTGGTGCCAACCTCGATATCACTCTGGTGCGGGTCGGGCCGGGTTGTCCGCGCAATCCGATCGTCGGGGTGCCGATTCGTTCATCGGAATTCGGCGGCCGTGCCTTCGGCGCGCTGGTCGCCGCGCGGGCCGGGAGTAGCACCGCCGCGGCCGCTATCTCCAGTGCGACCGCCGATGAGTTGCGGGCCATCCACATTCGATCCTCGCTGGAGTTGGTGTACCGCTGCCTGCGGATGGCCGATGTGACCATGGCCGATGTGGACTGTGTCCTGGTGGTCGGCGGCGCTGCCCGCCCGGTCGAGGTGTCCCAGGTGCTCGCCGGTGAACTCGCGCGTCCGGTGATCACGGCGCCGGATCCGGAGCGCACCATCGCCGACGGCGCCGCCATCATGGCGCGTCGCGCCGCCGCGGCGGCGGAGGAGGCGGCCGGACATCACCACCGACGCAGACATCATGGCGCACACCGCAGAGCGACGGCGCGGGCCCTCTTACTTTCCCGGCGCACCAGGCGCCGCTTGACTCGGGTGGCGATCGCGGCGGGAATGTCGGCCGCTGGGGTGGCGCTCGCGCTGGTGCTGCCCGCCGACACGGTGGTCGCGGGGTTGTCGCAGCTCGGGCTGCGGTAGCGGCATCCCCGGCGGCGAGCCGCACCGTCGCCGGGGATGCCGATTATGTGCCAGGTTGACGTGACTCCTCGTAAGTGTAACTATGGGATACAGTAAATATGTCCCACGAGGAGAGGCAGTGACGACGATGTCTACAGCCGTGACGCCCACAGTCGATCCCGATCTGGCGAAGGCGCAGGAGTATGCCGCCAAGCTGCTGCTGCTCTCCGAGGGCTCGGTGAACAAGCACTTCGACCCCTTCGAGGACATCGACTGGGACAACCCCGACTTTGCTGCCGATGCCGGAGAAGAGCGCTGGGTCCTCCCGGTATCCGGTGATGCGCTCGGTCGCCACCCCTGGTACCAGGCGCTGCCGCTCGACCGCAAGATCGCCATCGGCAAGTACCGCCAGGCCAATGTCGCCAAGGTCGGTCTGCAGTTCGAATCCATCCTGATCAGCGGCATGGTGACGCACAGCTTCGGCCTGCCCAACGGCTCGCCCGAGTTCCGCTACTGCTCCCACGAGATGATCGAGGAGCACAACCACACCCTGATGTTCCAGGAGATGGTCAACCGGATCGGGATCGATGTCCCCGGTATGGGCCCGCTGGTGCGCAAGTTCAAGTACATCGGCGCGCCGGTGGCCGCGCTGTTCCCGAATCTGTTCTTCATGGCCGTACTCGCGGGCGAGGAGCCGATCGATCACATTCAGAAGGCGATTCTGCGCTCGGGTGAGGAAGTGCATCCGATCATGCGTGGCGTAATGGCCATCCATGTCGCCGAGGAGGCACGCCACATCTCTTTCGCGCACGAATTCCTGAAGCAGCACGTGCCCGATGCGAATGCGTTCAACAAGCTGGTGCTCTCGATCGTCATGCCGATCGTCATGTGGATTCTCGGCCGCTCCATCTACACACCGCCCCGGTCGTTCTTCCGGGAGTTCGATATCCCGGATGCGGTGCGCAAGGAACTGTTCTACGGGTCGGAGCAGGCCGAGCACGAGTTCAGCGATTTCTTCGGTGATGTGCGCACGCTGGCCCATGACATCGGCCTGATGAACCCCATCGGCAAGGCGGTGTGGAAGCTGCTGAAGATCGACGGCCACACCACCCGCTACCGCTCCGAGCCGTTGCGCACGGCGAAGGCTGGCTGACGTGCCCTACGTCGTCACGCAGTCCTGTTGTAGCGACGCGTCCTGCGTATACGCCTGCCCGGTCAACTGCATTCATCCCACGCCCGATGAACCGGACTTCCTGACGGCGGAGATGCTGTACGTGGACCCGCAGGCGTGTGTGGACTGCGGTGCCTGCGCCACGGCGTGCCCGGTGGATGCCATTACCTCGTCGAAGAAGCTGACCGACGAGCAGAAGCCGTTCATCGAGATCAATGCCGACTTCTATCGCCAGACCCGACCGCGGCCGCTACTCGCGAAGCCGGTGCCCGCGGCCGAGATCCACACCGAGCGCCAGCCGCTGCGGGTGGCGATCATCGGATCGGGGCCCTCGGCCATGTATGCGGCCGATGAATTGCTGACCCAGCCCGATGTCACTGTGACGGTCTTCGACCGACTTCCGGTACCCCATGGGCTGGCCAGGTACGGCGTCGCACCGGACCATCCCAAGACCAGGCAGGTCAATAAGCTCTTCGACATCATCTCGGCGCAGCCCGGTTTCGGGTCGTATCTGAATGTCGAAGTGGGCAAGCATATTTCGCATGCCGAGCTGCTCGCGCACTTCCATGCGGTCATCTACGCGGTCGGCGCGTCCTCGGATCGCAAGCTCGACATCACCGGAGAGGGGGTGGCGGGCAATGTATCCGCCACCGACTTCGTCGCTTGGTACAACGGACATCCCGATCACGTGGGGCGCACCTTCGATCTGTCGCAGCGCCGGGCCGTCATCGTCGGTAATGGCAATGTGGCCCTCGATGTGGCGCGCATTCTGGCCAGCGATCCGGAAGTGCTGGCGGGTACCGATATCGCACCCCATGCGCTGAAAGCCTTGCGGGAGAGCAAGATCGAGGAAGTGGTCATCCTCGGTCGCCGTGGTCCGGCCGAATCCGCCTGCACCGTCCCGGAGCTCGTCGGTCTGCTCGGCGCCGATGTCGATATCGCCATCGAAGGTGAGCTGCCGGAGTTGACGGAGGGACTGCCGTTCCAGGTCGAGCAGAAGCTGCGGCTGCTGCGCTCCGTAGCGACTGCTCGCAGGTCGCTCGAAAGGGTCGGCGTTTCCGAGCGGCCCTTCGGTGCGCGCAAGCGGATCGTCTTCCGGTATCTGGCCACGCCCACCGAGATTCTCGGCACCGATGTGGTGACCGGTATCGAAGTGAGCCGCAATGTCCTCGTCACCGATCCGGACGGTCGCGTGCGTGCCGTCGCGACGGGGGAGACCGAGCGGCTGGATGCCGGGTTGGTGTTGACCTCGGTCGGTTATCGCGGCATAGCATTGCCCGGCTTGCCATTTGATGAACATGCCGCCGTCATCCCGAACCGCAATGGTCGGGTGCTCGAGCAGTCGGGCGGCACGGTGCTGCCGGGTACATATGTCACGGGCTGGATCAAGCGCGGCCCCACCGGGTTCATCGGTACCAATAAGTCCTGTGCGCAGGAGACTGTTCGGCAGCTGGCCGACGATTTCAATGCGGGGCGGTTGCGTGAACCCGTCGGCGGCGCGACGGACTTCGACCACTTGGTGCGCGGCCGTCGGCCCGCGGTGGTGGCCAGTGGTGCCGTGGTGCGGACCGGCAGGATGCGCCAACTGCTCGCCCGCGTCTGAGCGGTCGCGGCGCATTCGCGCCGATGACGCATTGGTGATGCGTAACAGTTCTTGCCCCCCGCCGACATGACATGTGCGAGGTAGGGTCCGAGGGATGATCGGCACCTCGGCGTTCGGGCATGCGATGAGGGCGTGCGCCGCGTCGAGGTGCCGGTTGGCGAATTATTTGGCGGTGAACCCGCCATCGATCGCGAGCGCCGCGCCGGTGATGAAACTGGCCTCATCGCTGAGCAGATAGGCGCAGAAGGATGCGATCTCCTCCGGCTTGCTGATCCGGCCGAGTGGATGCAGTGCGGCGATGGCGGCCGCACCCTCGGGTGTCGCACCCATCGAATTGCGGAATGCTGGAGTGTCGACCGCGCCGGAGACCAGCGCGTTCACCCGAACGCCCTGGTCGGCGGCTTCCAGTGCAACCGCACGGGTCAGCCCGACAACACCGTGTTTGGCCGCCACATACGGCGCCACCGAACCCATGCCGACCACGCCCAGATTCGAGGCGTTGTTGAGAATTGCGCCGCCACCGGCGGCGACAATGGCCGGAACCTGGTGCCGCAGACCGTAGAACACGCTGGTCAGGTTGAGTTCGAGATCGGCGCGCCAACCCGCCTCGTCGATCTGTGCTATCGGGCCGAAGGCATTGACGGCACCCGCGTTGTTGAAGGCCGCGTCCAACCGTCCGTATTCGGTGAGCGCCGCCTGCGTCAGGCGGGCCACGTCGTCCTCGACGGTGACATCGGTCGGCACGAAGACCGCCCGGCCTCCCGTCGCGCGGATATCGGCCGCGAGCTGTTCACCCGCGTCCTTACCGCGAGCGCCGAGCACCACCGCCGCGCCCTCGGCCGCCGCCCGCAGCGCCACTGCCTTGCCGACACCCGAACTTGCTCCGGTGATCAGCACGACCTTGTCCGCGAAACGTGTAGACATCGTTTTCGTTTTCCCTTCTCGTCCTTGCGATTTCATGTTCGATGACGTGGGCAGGGTCTCGGCTCGGCCGCGCGCTTCGTCATCGCTCGACCCAGTCAAGTCGTTGGCGGATCATGCTGCTGGCGTAAAACAGTCATGGCGTTTGATGCGTCATGATTAGCGACGCCGGGGCGGCCGTGCAATGAAATGTCCAGCGCTGGCAACTATTTGGTTACCGACCAGTCGGTGTGTGTTGCCGCTTCTGCGCGGTTTCGATGATCGTCTATTGCGTGCGGGCCGATCGAGGTCGTCAGTTGGGTTACTGAGGGGTAGCGGAACCCGGCCTGCCGCAGTGAAATCGGGTATTGGTTGCGAAACGCCGATCGTCCAGGGGACTTAATCGCGTTTGTTCGAGCCATTTAGCTGGGAGTTTGAATCTTCATCAACGGAAGTCGAACGTTTCATATCAATTAGGCATCCCATTCGATCCGATAGCAGCTAACCTGTGGGAGCTGTTTGGGAAGCGACCGCGGCCACATGGATCTCCTATGTGATGGACGTGGTCTCGGTGCGTTGACGGGATAGCGAATGACGACAGGTCTGGGTTTCAGCATCGGTTCAGTGAACTCGATATCCGCCATGGTGACCGGTGAGCGATCATGGTCATCGGTGCGGACGCGCCGCACGGCGGTGACATTCGACAGCGCGGGTGGCATCCGGATCGGTGGGATCCCCCAATTCACCATGGCGGTAACGGATTTCGCCGATCTGGCGCGGGACCCGGAGTCGATGATCGTGGGTGGCCGACTCTGGTCGCCCGCGAACCTGGTCGCCGCGGTGGTGAACGGCCTGCTCGAATCGTTCCCGCCGACCGCGGGCGCGGTAGCGACCTATCCCGCATGCTATTCCGATAAGCAGCTGTCGCTGCTGCGACAGGCGCTCAACTTGGCCGGGGCCGCGGATGTGATGCTGGTACCCGAACCCGTCGCGGCCGCGGAGTGGCTCGAACACGAGCGCGGGCCGCTGGAGTCGGGTTTCGTGCTTGTCTACGATCTCGGCGGGGCCAGCCTCGACGTCTCGATGGTCCGGGTCGGACCGGACTGGGACGATCATCCGATCGTCGGAAGGTCCGTGCGCTCCTACGATTTCGGCGGCCGTCCGCTCGGTTCGATGATCGCGCGGTACGCGCGGGTCGCCACGCCCGGCGATAACGGGTCGATGCTGCAGATGACCTCGATCGTCGATATCGGGGGGCTACGCACCCAGCACATCCGGGATTCCTTGGACGTGGTCCGCGAGTGTGTGGAATCGACGGGACGCAGCCTGTCCGATGTCGACTGCATCCTGCTGGTCGGCGGCGCGACCCGTCCCGTCGAGGTCGCGCGCACCATCGCCGAACTCGGGCGTCCCGTGGTGATGTCGACCGATCCGGGCCAGACCGTCGCCGTCGGCGCCGCCAGCTATGCCGCCCGCAACTTCGCCCCGGTGTCGACGGGCGGTCGGCATCGGGCCCCGAAGGTCGCCGTATTCTCCAGTGCCGCAGTGGCATCCGCGGTGGCGGTATCGGCCGTCACGGTATTCGGCGGCCCGACCATCCCGGCGGGGCCGTCCCTGGTCGACGCTTTCCCGCATGGTCGGTACCCGATGGACAACCTGCTGTTCGAACCCCATATCGAGGCGCTGGCCGATGCCGGTTCCGCGGTATCCAGGGCCGTCGACTGGGCGAGCAATGCCGCGGGCTTCGGCTACTCGGGTCGGCCCGCCTACGGGATCGCGCCGGTAGACCACGTGACAGCGATCGGCCCGTCGGTGGCCGAGGCGCACTGGGGTAGCCACCAGAATCCGCGAAGTGGGCCGATGCAATCCGAGGGTGGCACCTACGCCAACCCGGCCCAGTTCCTGAACCCCTTACCCTTCGTCCAAACCCCGCAACCTGCCCCCGAGCTGCCCGCCATCCCCGCGGCTCCCATGCCCATCCCGCGCGTGAGCATTCCGGGATCCGTTCCCGCCCCGAACAATTCGGTTCCCACCGCCCCCACATCGCCGCCCACCGGTGGATCCGGTACCACGACCCCCGGCACCGGAACCGGAGGCACGCACGTCGGCGACATCCCGACTTCCGGCGGTCCTGCAACAGGCACCCCGTCGGGCCAAACCCCGTCCGGAGCCGCGAGTCCGGGTGGAACGTCCTCCGCGGGCAGTTCGTCCGGCACCGCGTCGGGAAATACGCACGGGAGTACTTGGGGCGGTAGGTCTTCGAACGGTTCGAGCGGTACGACATCGGGCGGATCTACAAACGGTTCGACGAGTGGTACCTCCGGTTCGACCGGCAGTGGTACCTCAGGCGGTTCGACGAGTGGAAGCACATCGGGTGCCTCCGCAAGCGGCGGCACCTCAGGTGGTTCGAACAGTGGTCATACCTCGGGCGGCTCGGGTGGTTCGAACGGCGGTGGTACCCAGGAGGGTTCGAACAGCGGTCACACCTCGGGTGCCCCCGGTAGTTCGAACGGCGTTGGTACTCCGGGGGGTTCGAACGGCGGTCGTACCTCGGGTGGCTCGGGTGGTTCGGATAGCGGTGGTGCCTTGGGTGGTTTGAATGGTGGTGGTGGCTCGGGTGGTTTGAACGGTGGTGGTGGCTCGGGTGGTTTGAATGGCGGTGGTGGCTCGGGTGGTTTGAACGGTGGTGGTGGCTCGGGTGGTTTGAATGGCGGTGGTGGCTCGGGTGGTTTGAATAGCGGTGGTGCCTTGGGTGGTTCGGATAGCGGTGGTGGCTCGGGTGGTTCGAACGTCGGTGGTGCCTCGGGGGCTGCGAATAGCGGTCATACCTCGGGTGCCTCCGGTGGTTCGAATGGCGGTGGTGCCTTGGGTGGTTTGAATGGCGGTGGTGGCTCGGGTGGTTTGAATGGCGGTGGTGGCTCGGGTGGTTTGAACGGTGGTGGTGCCTTGGGTGGTTCGGATAGCGGTGGTGCCTCGGGTGGTTCGAACGGCGGTGGTACCTCCGGGGGTTCGAGTGGTTCGAATGGCGGTGGTGCCCTGGCTGGTTCGAACAGCGGTCATACCTATGGCGGCTCGACGAGCGGCGGTACCTCAGGTGGTCCAACCAATGGCGGCGGCATGTCAGGCGGCTCAACCGGGGGTACCTCTTCCAATAGCACCCCATTCGGCGGAACCTCCTCCGCCGGTTCGACATCCGGCGGCAGCTTGCCGGGCGGTTCCACGTCGGGCGGATTCGGCGGCGGGGGTGGAGCCCACAGCGGCGGAAGCGGCGGAGGCAGCGGCCACATCGGTGGAAGCGGCGGAGCCCGCAAGTAACCACCGCACCCACCTCCGCCCCGAACCGAAACTCCCACCCCAAGTGACATCGCCCCCCAAACCCCATACCCCCCAACATGGACCAGTGCTCACGATGCTCTGGTGCAGGCAAACGCCCGAGAGCGCTCCTGCACCAACGCATTCTCGGCTGATTCGGACCGGTTTAGTTTGTATGACACGGAGTGTCATAGCGATGCACAATGGGTTGGTGGTCGATGGGGGTCCTCAGCTCATTGCGCTGGATATTGATGGGACGTTGCTGGTGCCGGGGGCGGCGATCAGTGCGCGGGTGGTCGATGCCGTGCGGGCTGCGGTGGCGGCGGGTGCGCATGTTGTCGTGACTACGGGGCGGACGTTGATGACTACGCGTCCGGTGCTGGAGGAGCTGGGTCTGGTCGAAGGACATGCGTTGTGCTCCAACGGTGCGGTGCACATCGATGTGGCGAAAGGGGAGCCGGTGGCCGTGCAGACATTCGATCCGGGACCGGCCGTCGCCGCCTTGCGCGCGCTGTTTCCGGAGATGATCTTCGCGGTGGAGAAGGTCGGTGTCGGCACCTGGGCAACCGGGGTCAGTCCGGGCGAATTCTCCATCGGTGAATACGTTCTCGTCGATGACGGTGCACTGAGCAGTGAGCCGACCCCGCGACTCAACGGCTGGTGGCCCGAGGGTTCCCTCGACGAGATGCTGCGGCTGCTCGCCCAATTGCACGTACCCGGCGCGAGCTGGGTGCACGGCGAATTCGGCCCGTGGCTGACAGTTTCGCGGCGCGGTGTCTCCAAGGGCTGGGCGCTGGAGCGCCTACGCACCGCACTCTGCATCCCCCGCGCCGCCACCCTCGCCATCGGCGACGGCTACAACGACCGCGAAATGCTCCACTGGGCAGGCCATTCCGTAGCAATGGCAAACGCCCCACATGAAGTCCGCAACTGGGCACACGAAGTAGCCGACGACGTAACCGCCGACGGCGTAGCCAAAATCCTAGAACGCTGGTTCACCCCCTAACCCCACCCAACCCGAACACCCGCTCACGCTCCGACATAGGCAAACGCCGAATACGCACCGCGCCACAGCATTCTCGACGACGGGACGCCAGGGGATCGGTGTATGCGTCCCGATCACCCACCCCCAAACCTGGACAGGTGCTCACCATGCGCTGGTGCAGGCAAACGCCGAGTGCGTCCTGTACCAGCGCATTCTCGGCGACGGGGGCTGTGGGATGCGCGGGTGTGTTTCGATCGCGCACCCGGAGGCTTGGGTGAGTGGTCACCATGTGCTGGTGCAGGCAAATGTTGAGTGCGTCCTGTACCAGCGCATTCTCGGCGACGGGGGACTGTGGGATGCGCGGGTGTGTTTCGATCGCGCACCCGGAGGCTTGGGCGAGTGGCCACCATGTGCTGGTGCTGGGGACGTCGAGAGGCTCCCGCAGTAGAGCATTCTCGGCGGGTGGGGTGGGGTGGGGAGGGGCGGGGCGCTGATGTGGGTGGAGGGGCCTGGGGCGGCGGATTTCGTGGCGAATGTGGATGTTGTGGAGGGGGTTAGGCGGGGTGGGTTTTGGTCAAGATGTCGAGGTAGTGGGGGTTTTGCATGATGCCGAGGACGTTGCCGAAGGGGTCTATTACGGATGCTGTGATGAAGGTTCCGTCGCCGTGGGGGGTGATGGGGGAGTATTCCTTGGCTCCGAGTGCCAGGAGGCGGTTGAAACTCTGCTGGAGGTCGTCGACGTGCCAGTGGAGGATGGCACCGCCTGGTTGGTTCTGGGCGGCTGCGGGTGCGAATTTGCGGTTGATGATTCCGAGTTCGTGTTGGTAGTCGCCGATGCGGAATTCGTAGTATCCGCCGGGGACGGCGTAGTAGGGGGCGAAGCCGAGTACTTCGGTGTACCAGCTCTTCGCGGCCTCGAGGTCGTCGGCATAGAACGAAACGGTGGCCATTCCTCGCAACATGTTGGTCTCCTCTGATCGGGTCTTGTTTGCCTTGTGCGATCCATCTTTCCGCGCAAAGTGCTCAGCAAATGAGCACTTTTTTCGGCAGAATTGTGCGCATGCGAGCGGACCGATTGGTGGCGACCCTGTTGTTGATGCAGACGCGGGGACGGGTGACCGCCGCCGAGATCGCCGCCGAACTCGAGGTATCGGTCGCGACCGCGCGCCGCGATCTGGAAGCGCTGTCGGCCGCGGGTGTTCCGGTCTATCCGCAGCCGGGGCGCGGCGGCGGCTGGTCGCTGGTCGGCGGCGCGCGGACCGATCTCAGCGGCCTGACCGAACCGGAGGCCCGCGCGCTGTTCCTGCTGGCCGGACCGTCCGCGAGCGCAGTGCCCGAGGTGAAGTCGGCATTGCGAAAGCTGGTGCGTGCCTTGCCGCAGACATTCCGCACCGATGCCCAGGCCGCGGCCGATGCGGTGGTCATCGATCCCGCGCGCTGGGGTGAGCACGATCAGCAGCGGCCGAAACTCGTGGATCTGCTGCAGCGCGCAGTCGTCGAACGGCGCAAGGTACGCATGGAGTACGAGCGGGCAGGGGAGCGCAGCCAGCGCAGCGTCGACCCGTGGGGCCTGGTCGATAAGGATGCCGTCTGGTACCTCGTGGCCGGCACCGATCGCGGTCGTCGCACCTTCCGCGTCGATCGCATCGTGGATGCCGCGATCACCGACGAAATCGCCCATCGCCCAGCAGATTTCGATCTGTCGACAGTATGGGAAGAGGTGGTCGGCGAGGTCGAGCAACGCCGCGCCGCAACTTCGGCCACCGCACTCGTCGCGCCGCGACTCCTGCCGATCCTGCGCAAGCAGCAGGGCCGACACTGCGAGGTGGACGGCCCGGTCGCCGACGGTCGTATGCAGGTCCGCGTCACCGCTCCGACGCCGCGCATGATCGCGCAGCAATTGGCGGGCTGGGGCGCCGAAATCGAGGTGCTCGCACCGCGATCGGTGCAGGCGGAACTGGCCGTCCTCGGTGCTGAACTCGTCGACCGATATGGCGAGTGATGGGCGCGATGGACGAGTCTTACAGACCGAGTCGTGCACAGCGAATGATCACCGTGCGCGCCTCCTTGCTATCACATAAACAGTCCGCTATGAACTGAGATCGGCTGGTTCCCGATGAATCGGCCGGTCGATTCATACGGCGTTCGAGTGTTTCGGGATCGGGGAGGAGTGGGTAAGCATATGGTCCGTCGGACCTTCAAGAACGCAGGCCGAAAGATGATCGCCGGAATGCTGCCGCTGGCAGTGGCGGTCACCTTCGCCGGGGTGGCTTCGGCCGACCCGGGAACCGCCCCTGTGCAACAGACACCGGCCGCGGTAGTGCAGCTGGTCTCGGAGTCGGCTCCGGTCCTCGAGCCGGTCGCGGCGGGGGTCCCGCTGCAGAATGTCGCAACCAATCCGGATGCGGGGAATCACGATCCGCTGGCCAACGGAGCCGCCGCGGGCGCGCTCGCGGGAGCCGCCGGTTCGGGAGTTCTCGGTGCTGCCGCGTGCCTGCCCGGATTGATCGTCATGGCGATTCCGTGCGGTATCAGCAGCGCGATCGCCGGTGCGCTGTGGGGCACGGTCTTCGGCCTCCTGGTCGGCGTCATCGACCCGGATGCGGTGCCGCAGGTGCTGCCCTGACCGGGGTCTATTGAGAAGAACACCACCGGGCCGCGCCCCGAGCAAATCTGCTCAGACGCGGCCCGGTGCCGGTCAGCGTGCCGGTGCGCGCGTAGGCAGACGTTCGGCCAATGCGCGGACCATCTCGGTGGCCACCACCGCATGTCCGCTCATGGTGAAGTGAATGAGGTCTTCGCTCATGACCTCGGGGCGCAGTCGCAGCGGATGATCCCAGAACTCCACCAGGATCGCGTCATAGCGCACGGCCAGTTCGCGCACGATGTCATTGAGCGCCGACATCCGCTCCCGCATCGGCCGCATCGGCGCCATCCGCTCCGCTTCCCACACATCGGCGAGGGTGAATGTGCTGATCTGGGCCCCGCTGCGGGCCAGTGCGGCGAACAGCGCGTCGAGATTGGCGCGCAACTCGTCGAGGCTGCCGCCCGGTACGAACAGATCGTTTCCACCGCAGCTCAGATGCACCAGGTCCGGGGCGAATTCGAGGACCAGTGGCAGTTGGTCGGCGATCACCTGCGCGGATGTCGCGCCGATGCGGCCGGTATTCAGATATGCCAGTGCGGGATTCGTCGCCGTCAGTACCGCGGCGACGCGATCGGCCCACCCGACGGTGTCATAGCCGGGACTCGGGTCGCCGACGCCCTGGGCGATCGAATCCCCCAGCACCGCATAGCGCTGCCATGGGACATCGGCCAGCAGGTTGCGCGCCGCCGCGGCGGACAGCAGCATCGGATCACTGGCTTCGGTGCGAATATCATTGTGCGTCAAGGTAACTCCTAGTTCTGCGCGGGAACGGCGAGGGGCGGAACCGGGATGCGCGCCGGAATCGCCATTACCACCGCGGCCACGGCGCCGATGCCCGCACAGACGGCGAAAAGCGTATGGAAGGCGGCCAGCGCATCGTCGGCATCGGCGGCGAATACCGCGGCAAGTACCGCGACACCGAGCGCGCCGCCCACCTGCCTGGCGGTCAAATTCATTCCGATACCCGCCGCGAAGCGTTGCGGCGGAAGCGAACTCGCGGCCGCCGTACCGAGGACCGTGACGACAACCCCGACACCACCGCCGCCGAGCAGTCCGGCGGGCACCCAGGCCGACCACAGGGCCGGTGTCGCGCCGAAGGAATCGGTGCTCATCCAGACGGTGGTGCCGGTGTACATCAGCGCCCCGAGCACACCGAACCAGCGCCGGGTGGTCGGTGCCGTGATGCGCCCGGCGATGGTTGCGGTCACCATCGAGGACACCGCGCCCACGGTCAGCGCGGCCGCCGAACCGAGCACCGAATACTGCCAGATCGCATCGAGGAACAGCGGACCGGCGAGCAACCAGGCGAACATGGTCGCGCCGAAGACGAACGAGGCGGCATTGGCCAGCGCATAGGGCCTGCTCTGCCATAGCTCGACCGCGATGGCCGGATTGTGGTGGCGCGCCGAACGCAGCAGCGCCGCCAGGATCAGCACCGCACCGATGCCGAGTGCGGCGAGCGTACCGGGCGCGGTCCAGCCCCACCGCTGGCCCTCGGTGACACCGGCGACCAGACCGCCGAGGCCAAGGGCGATGGCGGCGGTCCCGAGCGGGTCGGGCAGCGCACTGCCCGGCTGTCGGGTATCGGGCACCGGAATGCGCAGCCCCGGCGCGATCAGCAGGATCGCCACCGGAATATTGATCACGAATACCGCCCGCCAGCCGAACGCCTCGACCAGCGCACCACCGATCGCCGGACCCACCACGGCGGCGAAACCGCCTGCGGCAGACCAGGCTCCGATGGCCGCGCCGATCTTCTCGCGCGGCGTGACGCTGAGCACCAGTCCCAGCGCGGACGGCACCATCAGCGCCGCCGTCGCACCTTGCAGCAGACGGCCGGCGATGAGCCAACCCGCGGTGGGCGCCAGCCCGCACAGCAGGGAGGTCAGCGCGAAACCCGCCAGTGCGATCAGGAACAGCCTGCGTCGTCCGAGGGTGTCGGCGAACCGGCCCGCCGGGGTGAGCAGGGCCGCGAAGGCGATCGCATATCCGCTGACGACCCAGGTGAGCGTGGTCGTCGCGGTATCGGGGAAGTCACGCGCGATGGATGGAAAGGCGATATTGACAACGGAGAGGTCGAGAAAGGCGATAAACGCCGCGCCGCAGGCGATTACGAGCGTTCGCACGGCGGCTTTCGCGGTCGGCGGACTATCGGTCCGCGTGGACACTTCGGTCATGGGGAGATCCTTCGGCAGGAGCAGCAAACAAAACGTACGATCGTTCGTGCAATTAACGTACGACCGTACGTTCGTATTTGCAAGCGCTGAATGGAAGAATGTGGTCATGGCCGAGTCGACGAGCGCCCCTGAGCAGGACCAACGCTTGGCGAAGGGGGCGCGATCGCGGGCATCGATCGCCAGACGCGCCGCCGATCTCGCCTCCGTCGAGGGGCTGACCGGCCTGAGTATCGGGAGGTTGGCCATCGATCTCGGCATCAGCAAGAGCGGCATCGCCACCCTGTTCGGCACCAAGGAGGCGCTGCAGGTGGCGGCGGTGAAGTCCGCCCGCGAGGCCTTCATCGAGCGCGTCATTGCTCCCGCCATGACCGAACCGGGCGGCCTGACCCGCCTGCGCGCTCTCATGGACCGCTGGTTCGACCACATCACCGACCCGACCTTCCCCGGCGGCTGCTTCCGTGTCGCGACCATTGCCGAGTTCGACAGCAAACCGGGCCACGTCCGCGACGTCATTGCCGAGGACCATGCCGACTGGCTTACCTTCCTGGCCGAACAGATTCGCCATGCCCAAGACGAGGGGCATCTCAACGGCCGCACCCCCGAAGCAGTTGCCTTCGAACTGGACGCCCTGCTCAGTGCCGCCAATACCGCTCAGCAAATGGGCGATGACCGCGGCGTCACCACCGCACGTGCCATTGTCGACGGCCTGCTCGCCTGAAGCGCAATAGCTCTGCAGTGCAACCGATTACAGCGCCTTCATCGGGGCCGGGTCAGGATCGGCGGATATCGCGAGGGGTCGCGCCGAAGCGGCGGCGGAAGGCGGTGCTGAAGGAGCTGGCGGAGCTGAAGCCGAGTCCGGCGGCGAGGGTGGCGATGCTCCAGTGGTGATACGCCGGATTCCGCAGCCGGGCGTGGGCGAGTCGCAGGCGTTCTTCCTTGATGAGCTCGCGGGGTGTGGTGCCGCCGTGTTGCAGTGCGAGTTGGACCTGGCGCAGCGACCAGCCGAGGGCGCGGGCGACGGCGGCCGGGGTCAGTTCGGGGTCGTGGGCATTGGTGCGGATGTAGTGGCGGACTCGGGATTCCACATCGGTGAGATGACGGTGTTCGGTGGGGTGGTCGCCGACGATATGCATGCACAGCAGCTCGACCAGCCGCTCGGATACCGCGTCGAACTGGCCATGGGTGAGGGTGTCGCGTTCGGCGGCCAAGCTGGTGGCGAGGTCGGCGACCACCCGTCCGAGCCCCGAGGTGAGGTCCACCAGCGGTGCGCGCGGCGCGGCGCGGCCGAGGCGGTGGTCGATCTCGCCCCTCGGGATGGTCATGGTCAGGCCCTCGGTGCCGCTGACCTGGGTGATTGCGAATGGTTGGTCGATGGTCATCAGGCCGCCGATGCCGGGCGTCATGGGAACGTGCTGGTCGTCCTGCCAGATGGTGAGCTGTCCAGTCGTCGGCAGCATCAGCCGATAGTCCCCGTCGGCGTCTTCGCGCACATGTTTGGCAGTGCGGTAATAGGTGACGATATCGGCCTGCCAGGCGACGATTTGGTAATTGTCCGTGCGGCGCAGCGCCACCCGTCCTCGGAAGTCGCTCAGGCGGGGGAATGCGAAGCCCACGCGTCGGCAGTGGCACAGCTGGATCAGTTCGCCCCAGTAGTCGGTGCGCTCATGTGGCGCGACGGCGCTGGTGGTGCCGGTCTCGAACAGGTCGACCCCATCTTTCATCGGCATCATCTTCCGCCCATCGCTATCTATCGGCACGCCACATATTGGTTGGTCTTGCGCCTCCATAGAGTGGCTCAGCCGCTTCGCGCTAAACGTGGTACAGGACACCATCGACGTTGCGCTCAGCGACAATTTTGCTGCGCTCACCGGCAATTGGAGCCCGCCGACCGCCCCTAGCATCGTGGTCTCACGATCACAGCGATAGAGGAGTACTGCGTGAGCAACGCACTGAAGATTGTCGCGTCCGGTGTGGCCGCGGCCGGAATTGCCGCCGGAGCAGCGTTTTTCGTGCCCGGTACCGCCGCGGCGGCGACGTATGGCAATCAATGCGGTGCCGGATACAACGTGATCGATACCCACGATCTGCGTGGCGGCACGATCTTCCTCACCTATAACGGCGAGAAGAACTGCGTCGTCACCGTGCGGGACCAGCCGGGTGCCGCGGTGCGCATGGCGGCCGGACTGGAATTGTCCGAAGGCAAGAAGGACGTGACCATCGACGAGGGCCAGTTCACCGAATTCGCAGGGCCGGTTTACGTTTCGGCGAAGGGGCGCTGCATCGACTGGGGCGGAATCATCGGCGACGACAAGTGGCAGATCTTCAACGTGCACTGCCAGTGAGCCAGAAAGGTCATCATGCGTAAGACGAACAGGCTCCTCGCGGGAATCGCCATTGCCGCCGCCTCGATCGGAGGCACCGCCGCCACCGCCGCCACCGCCTCCGCCGAACGCGGCGAAAGCGGTTGCTTCTCTTATTCGTACGAGCCCGGCACCTTCACAACCACCGTCTACTACCACAACCGCTGCGAAGTAGCCCGCAAACTCACCATCTACCGCCAGAGCAACTCGCCCTGCAACGACGACAAGATCGAGCTCATCGTCGATGCCGGTGCGAAGGGTGATGAGGTAGTCCGCTGCGGCGATGTCACCCAAGTGATCGGTGAGTGACCGACTCGCTGTCCAGAACGTGGGCGGCGTCAGCAGTCCGACGCCGCCCGCGGTCGGCTGACGGCGACCCCCGTAACGCCCGAAATCGTATGCGGCGAGCGCGCGGTCGTAACGTCTATCGTTCTCGGACGGGGAGACCGCGGCATAACGCCGAAAAACCGTCCCCGCCAGCCGATTCAGGAAGTGGTGTGAGCGTTGAGCAACGTGGGGACGAGATTCGGGCGGTCGTCGCGTGAGCGCTACCTGGTATTGATGTCGCACCTGTGGGAGGACGTTTTCTGACCGCGACCCCGCCACCGTGAGATCCGTGTTCGAGGCCGAGAATCCGGAACCGGAATCGAATTCGTCCGCGCGTGCTCAGGCGGACAGCGCCATGTCGGTCGCGATCGCGGCATCGTAGCGATCCCACACTACGTCGGCGAGCGCCGGATGCGGCCCGATAACGTCCGCGTGGACGAGCTCGGTCGCGGCGGCGATGAGGCGATCGGTGAGAAGTCCGGGTGCGAGGAACCAGGGCGCGATGAGCACGCGATCGGCCCCGCGCGCGTGCAGTCGAGAAATCGCCTGTGTGACAGTCGGTTCGGTGGTTGCAAAGCAGATCTCGGTACGCCATCCGGTCAAAGCTGCGAGTCGGCGGGCAACCCCGGCCGTGCGCACGTTTGCTGCCGGGGACGACGACCCCACCGCTGCGACGGCGATCCCGATCCGGTCATTGCGACCGCACGCTTGCCGACCAGGGATGCGATCGGTATCGCCAGCGCGCTCGACCATCGCGCCGAGCACGCGATCCCGCAGTGCCTCGATCAGCTGCGGATCCGGCCCGAGCACCTCGGCTTGCGTCAGGCGCAGCTGCGGGTGCCGGGTACGGGCGGCAGCGAGCATTGCGGGCAGGTCTACGCGGGCGTGGAAGGCACTGCCGAGCAGCAGCGGAGTCACCACCGCATGTGTATATCGCTGTGCGGCAACGGCATCCACGACCTGTTCCACTGAGGGCGCATTCAGGTCGAGGAAGGCGAGTCGGACGTCGAGATCGGGCCTGGCCGCTGCGATGTCCTCGACCACGGCCGACATCGTCTCGGCCGAGCGCGGATCACGACTGCCGTGCGCAACTGCGATCAATACGGGCCGTCGGTCGCCGCGGTCCGGCCCGGACTGAAGCTGTTCGAGCTCCGCCCACATCGATCGATTGCTCGGCAACCGAGCAATCGAACCAATTCCGCCGGGCGAAGTCATCTCAGGCTCCGACCTCGACGGCGGTCAGCACATCGCCGACCAGACCGGCGGCCAGCGTATTGCCACCGGCCGGATCGATGAGCAGGAAGCTGCCGGTATGCCGGTTGACGCGGTAGTCATCGGCCGCGATGGGTTCGGCGACGCGCACCGAGATCCGGCCGATATCGTTGAGCTCCAACGACTCCGGATTCGGTGCCGCGGTCAGGTTCTGCTCGTCGAACCGCTCGACCAGCGCACCGACAATGGCCTGCGTGGTGCGCGTGCCGTGCTTGAGCCACAGGCGCGCACCGGGCCGCAGCGGCTTATCGCCGAGCCAGCAGACGGTCGCGTCGAACGAGTCGATCGGCTCCGGCGCATCGGTGGGCGAGGCGATGATGTCGCCGCGCGAGATGTCCACATCGTCGGCCAGGATCAGCGTGACGCTGCGGCCGACCTGCGCGACGGCGAGTTCACCATCGGGCGTATCGACGCGCTCGACGGTGGAGCGAATGCCCGAGGGAAGTACCACGATCTCATCGCCGGGCGAAACCGAGCCCGCCGCGATCTGGCCCGCATAGCCGCGGTAGTCCGGATATTCGGCGGTGCGCGGCCGGATCACATACTGCACCGGAAAGCGCAGACCGATCGCGTGCGCGCCCGAGCTGTCGGCATCGACGGGCACCGATTCCAGGTGCTCGATCAGCGACGGCCCGTCGTAGTACGGGGTGTTCTCCGAACGCGACGCGATATTGTCACCGTGCAGCGCGGAGACCGGAATCCCCAGCACGTCCTCGCTCGACCAGCCGAGCGTGCTGGTGAGGGTGTTGAATTCGGCCGAGATCTGCGCGAAGACGGTCGCCGGATCGTCCACCAGGTCGATCTTGTTGACCGCGAGTACCAGCTTCGGCACACCGAGCAGCGCGAGCACCGCGGCATGCCGACGGGTCTGCTCGATGACCCCCTTGCGCGCGTCGACCAGCAGGATCACCAGCTGCGCGGTGGAGGCGCCGGAGACGGTATTGCGGGTGTACTGCACATGCCCGGGGGTGTCCGCGAGCACGAAAGACCGCTTGGGCGTGGCGAAGTAGCGGTAGGCGACATCGATGGTGATGCCCTGTTCGCGTTCCGCGCGCAGCCCGTCGACGAGCAGCGAAAGATCCGGTGTGGCAAGGCCCTTGTCGACCGATGCGCGGGTGACGGCGTCGATCTGGTCGGCCAGTACGGATTTCGTGTCGTAGAGCAGCCGTCCGACCAGGGTGGACTTACCGTCGTCGACAGAACCGGCGGTGGCCAGCCTCAATAGGTCGGACATATCAGAAATAACCCTCTCGTTTGCGGTCTTCCATGGCGGCTTCGGACACTCGGTCGTCGCCACGGGTCGCGCCGCGTTCGGTCAAACGGGACGCGGCCACCTCGGCGAGAATCGCCTCGTTATCGGCCGCGTCGGAAAGTATTGCGCCGGTGGAGGATCCGTCGCCGACGGTGCGATAGCGCACCGAACGGGTCTGCAGCACCTCACCGTCGCGCGGACCGCCCCAGACACCGGGCGTCATCCACATGCCGTCACGCTGGTACACCGGACGTTCGTGCGAGTAGTAGATGCTCGCCAGGTCGACATCCTCGCGGGCGATGTAGCGCCAGATATCGAGTTCGGTCCAGTTGCTCAGCGGGAATACCCGCACATGCTCGCCCGGAGCGTGCTTGCCGTTGTACAGGTTCCACAGTTCGGGCCGCTGCCGCTTCGGATCCCACTGCCCGAAGGCGTTGCGCAGTGAGAAGATCCGCTCCTTGGCGCGCGAACGCTCCTCATCGCGGCGGCCGCCGCCGAAGACCGCGTCGAAGCGGTGTTCGGCAATGGCGTCCAGCAGCGGAACGGTCTGCAGCGGATTGCGGATACCGTCCGGGCGCTCGGTCAGGCGACCGTCGGCGAGGTAGTCCTCGACCTTCGCGACATGCAGTCGCAGGCCGTACTTCTCGACCACCTTGTCGCGGAACTCCAGCACCTCGGGCAGGTTGTGCCCGGTGTCGACGTGCAGCAGTGCGAACGGCAGCGGTGCGGGCCAGAAGGCCTTGAGCGCCAGATGCAGCAGCACGGTGGAATCCTTGCCGCCGGAGAACAGGATCACCGGCCGCTCGAATTCGCCCGCCACCTCACGGAAGATATGGATCGATTCCGATTCGAGCGCCGCGAGGGTGTCGAAATCGGTGATACCAAGGGAACGTGTGCTGATGGTCTCGGTCATGCCGTGTCCTTCTTCGCATGCCCGAGGGGCCCTACGTGGTTACGTAGGCTGCCTCCTCCGGGCCCTGACTCGGTCATGCGGTGTGTAACCCGCATTCGGTCTTGGCGAGGCCAGCCCAGCGGCCGCTTCGCGGATCGGATCCCGGCTCCGGCTTCCGTGTGCACGGAGCGCAGCCGATGGACGGATATCCCTCCTCCACCAGGGGATTGACGAGGATGCCGTGCTGTTCGATATAGGCCTGCATCTCGTCGTCGGACCAGGCGGCGATCGGGTTGATCTTCACCAGTCCGAACGCCTCGTCGAACGAGATGAGCGGGGCGTTGGCCCGAGTCGGGGCCTCCACCCGGCGGATACCGGTGACCCAGGCGTTGTAGCCGACGAGCGAGCGCTGCAGCGGTACAACCTTGCGCAACCGGCAGCATTCAGCGGCGTCACGCGCGAACAAATCCTTGCCGAGCAGCTGATCCTGTTCGGCCACCGTGTTTTCCGGCCGCACATTGATCACATTCACGCCGTACACGGCCTCCGCCGCATCGCGGGTGCCGATGGTCTCGGCGAAGTGGTAGCCGGTGTCCAGGAACAGCACGTCCACGCCCGAATGCACTTGGGCGGCAAGGTGAACCAGCACACCGTCCTGCATATTCGAGGCGACGATGTAGCCGGTGCCGAAGGTGTCCTCGGTCCATTGCAGCAGCTCCGCTGCCGAAGCGTCGGACCCGAGTTCGGCCGCGCCCTTTTCGGCGATCGCCCGCAACTCGTCTTCGGACAGCTTCGCGGGCAGGTCCGCCGTTACTTGATCTGTTGTCACGCTTGGTCTCCCGTTCACCTGAGGTCGGCATCGTCGGCGCGAACGGCCCATTGGGCGAACCGCTCGCCGTCCTCGCGGTGCTTGATGAAGTTGCGCACCACCCGCTCGATGTAGTCACCGAGCTCGTCGGTGGTCACCTTGTGCTGACGCAGTTTGCGACCAAAGGCGCTGTCGAAGCCGAGGCTGCCACCGAGATGAACCTGGAAACCCTCGACGTGATTCCCGGCGCCGTCATCGATCAGCTGACCCTTGAAACCGATATCGGCGATCTGCGCACGCGCGCAGGAGTTCGGGCAGCCATTGATATTGATGGTCACCGGAACATCCAGCTGCGCATTGAGATCGGCGAGCCGCTCCTCCAGCTCCGGCACCAGCGCCTGGGAGCGCTTGCGGGTCTCGGCGAAGGAGAGCTTGCAGAATTCGATGCCCGAGCAGGCCATCAGGTTCCGGCGCCACAGCGACGGACGTGCCTGTAGGCCAAGGGGTTCCAGTTCGTCGATCAGCGCGTCGACCTTATCGTCGGCGATATCGAGAATGATCAGCTTCTGATAGGGGGTGAACCGGATGCGGTCCGAGCCGTACTTTTCCGCCGCCTCGGCGACCTTGGTCAAGACGGTGCCCGACACCCGGCCCGCGATGGGGGAGAAGCCGATCGCATTGAGCCCGTTGCGCAGCTTCTGCACGCCGACGTGATCGATCGGCTTCTTGGGCTGCTCCGGCGCCGGACCGTCGATCAGCTTGCGCTTCAGGAACTCGTCCTCGAGCACCTGACGGAACTTTTCGATGCCCCAGTCCTTGATCAGGAACTTCAGCCGCGCCTTGGTGCGCAGGCGACGGTAGCCGTAATCGCGGAACAGCGAGACGACGGCTTCCCATACATCGGGCACCTCGTCCAGCGGCACCCACACGCCGACGCGCTGGGCCAGCATCGGATTCGTCGACAGACCGCCGCCGACCCACAGATCCAGACCGGGACCGTGTTCCGGGTGATTCACTCCGACGAACGCGACGTCATTGATCTCGTGCACCACATCCTGCTGGCCCGAGATCGCGGTCTTGAATTTGCGCGGCAGGTTGGAGTACTCCTTCTTGCCGATGTAGCGGCGCACGATCTCATCGATCGCGGGCGTCGGATCGATGATCTCGTTCAGCGATTCACCGGCCAGCGGCGAACCGAGCACCACGCGCGGGCAGTCGCCGCATGCTTCGGTGGTCTTAAGACCGACGGCCTCGATCCGCTTCCAGATCTCAGGGACGTTCTCCACCTCGATCCAGTGGTACTGGACGTTCTCGCGATCGGACAGGTCGGCGGTATCGCGGGCGAACTCGGTGGAGATCTGGCCGAGGGTCTTCAGCTGTGCGACATTCAGCGCGCCCGCATCGCAGCGGATGCGCATCATGAAGTACCTGGCCTCGAGAATGTCGATGTTCTCGTCACCGGTCCAGGTGCCGTCATAGCCCTGTTCGCGCTGGGTGTAGAGACCCCACCAGCGGAACCGGCCGCGCAGATCGCCCTTGTCGATGCTGTCGAAACCCTGTTTGGAATAGATGTTCTCGATCCGGGCCCGGACGTTGAGCGGGTTGTCGTCCTTCTTGGACTGCTCGTTCGGGTTCAGCGGCTCGCGGTAGCCGAGCGCCCACTGGCCCTCGGCCTTGCGGCGCACCGGCTTACCGGTGCGGGCACGCGGGCCGGTCGGCGCCTCGCTGCGGGGACGGTCCGGGCGGACGCGCCGCTCGGCGGCCGGGCGCTGCGGGCGCGCGTGCGGCCCGGAACCGGGCTGATCCGGGTGACCGGCGTCGGTGCTCGACGTCATGGGGTCGCTCCTGCTGGGTGGGGGTACATCCGTGCTGAGAGCGTGAGGGGCTGACTCACGCCTGCGGTGTCAGCGGGCCGATGTCCATCGGAATCGGGAGATGACCGGGAAATCCGGGAATGGGCGCCGCTGAGCTACCGGGAGGAACCGGGCAGACAGCAGGCGCTGCATACGCGCTTGTAGTCGACGTGGCGACGTGCCACAAGTCGTACTCCAGATCCGCGCATGCGCCTATTGTGCCACGTCAGGATGGCCGTTCCGACCGCGAGGCCGTATTTCCCGCGAAATCGAGGGAAATTCCCTGGACCGCCGGTGCGGATTGTGATGGTGGTCATAGTTAGCGGGCTGAATGCGTCGCATGATTCGTCATGATCATCGTAGGTGACCCGTCTCACGGCACATTGACCTCGAGCTACGTCGAGGTTGCAAGCTCTGTGCCATGAGTACCACAGCTGCCGCCACCGATACCGACCTCGACGCTATCCGCGAGGTCGTCGCCACCATCCAGCACTCACAGCAGAACGAACTCGTCGACGAATTCGTCGGCCTGTTCCGCGAAGACGCGATCTGGACCACCGGTGGCGGTAAGCGGCTGTTCGGCCGTGCGGCCATCGCCGAATTCACCGCCCAGGTGCTGCCGGGTGCGATGCGCAACGGCACCGCGACCTACGAGGTCGAACATGTGCTGTTCATCCGCCCGGATGTCGCCGCGGTCAAGGTGGTCCAGCGCTATTTCGACGGTGACGGGCAGCTGTCCGGGCAGGGGTCGCCCATGTACGTCATGTCCAAGGAAAGCGGCCGCTGGCTGCTCACCGCGAACCAGAACACCGTCGTCGCCGACTGAACCCACTCGCATCGGCTCAGGGGAGCGGCGGGCATAGCGTGAATACCTCGTCCTTCAGGGCGAGGAGAAGCGCGTCGACTCTGCGCCCGACGCGGTCCCGGTTCACACGTGTGGCTGGGCCGCTCGAAATGCTGATCGGGGCGCCGCCACCGGGGCGCTCGCTGAGCGCTCCTCGAGCCAGGAAGCCCCCGCCTTCAGCTTCAGGCGGGGGAGGAATCAAAATGGTGGGGTGAGTTCTGCTGCCCCGATCGAAGCCGAGACGCCAGCCCTCGTGCTGCGCGACTTCGGGGGCGGGCCGTTCGGGATCTATATCCACGTGCCGTTCTGTGCGACACGCTGTGGGTACTGCGATTTCAACACCTACACCGCCGGGGAGTTGGGCACGTCGGCGTCACCACAGTCCTGGCTGGACGCGCTGCGCGGTGAATTGGCGACGGCGGCCGAGCGGTTCGCGGCGCTGCCGACGGCGACGCCTGAGGTGGCGACGATCTTCGTCGGCGGTGGCACGCCGTCGCTGCTCGGCGGTGACGGTTTGGCCGCCGTGCTGGCCGCGGTGCGCGCGCATTTCACCCTCGCCGCCGATGCCGAGGTGACCACCGAATCCAACCCGGAGTCGACGTCGCCGGAGTTCTTCGAGCGGATCCGTGCGGCCGGGTTCACCCGGGTGTCGCTGGGGATGCAGTCCGCCGCCGAGCATGTGCTGAAGGTGCTGGATCGGACCCATACGCCGGGCCGGGCCGTCGCCGCGGCGCGGGAAGCGCGCGCCGCCGGATTCGACCATGTGAACCTGGACCTGATCTACGGCACCCCCGGCGAGCGCGACGGCGATCTCGACGCGAGTTTGGACGCGGTGCTGAGTGCGGGCGTCGATCACGTCTCGGCGTACTCGCTCATCGTCGAGGACGGCACCGCCCTGGCGCGCCGCGTCCGCCGCGGTGAACTGCCCGCCCCCGATGACGATGTGCTCGCCGCCAGGTATGAGCGCATCGACTCCCGGCTGAGCGCGGCGGGCCTGGCCTGGTACGAGGTATCCAATTGGGCCGCAAGCGATGCCGCCCGCTGCCGCCACAACCTGGGCTACTGGGACGGCGGTGACTGGCTCGGCGCTGGCCCCGGTGCACACAGTCATGTCGGTGGTGTCCGCTGGTGGAATGTCAAACACCCGGCGCGCTATGCCGATACGGTCGCTCGCGGCGGACTGCCCGCGGCAGGCTGGGAAACCCTCACCGCCGACGAACAGCACACCGAACGCATCATGCTCACCGTCCGTTTGCGCACCGGCCTACCGCTGAACGAACTGGCCCCAGCGGAATCCGCCGCCGCAGACCGAATCATCGCAGACGGCCTGGCAATTCGGTCCAGCAATCGGCTGATCCTCACCGACCGCGGCCGACTGCTCGCCGACGGCGTCGTCCGCGATCTCCTGACCTGACCGCATTCTTTCTGCCGCCAACGCTTGCGAGCCGCTGCCCGACTCTTCTGCGCTCAGCGGTGGGCACACTGCAGCGGATCGCGGCGATCCGACAGTGCGTGCGGTCGACAAGATCCCGTCTTCGGTGGTGCATCCGCTTGTGGGACATCCGGGTCTTGTGAGTTCTCCGAATGTCTGCGGTAGGCCCGCCGAATAATGTCGGTTGCGCTATCACAGATCGGTAAAGGCGCGTAGGCTGCGCAACAACCCAAGGAGTCTTATGCCACCGGCACGTCACATCACGCTGATCTCCGAACAAGGTGAATTCGCCGAGTCGCGGGCCGCCGAAAAGGCGGAAAACGCACGTCAGAGTGCGATTGCCGCGCGGACCGTCGCCAGCCACGCCGAGAATGCCGCAGACTGTGTGGCCTTATTGGCAATGCTCGGTCTGGACGCGATGGCGGGCAAGATGGCCAAGAGCGCGCAGGCCCAGCTCTAACCTCCCGCGAGTGCGGCCACCTGCCGCCATTCGCGCAGCGACATGCCGTATGCCGCGCGGAATCGGCGGGCGAAATGCGATGGGTCGTGCAGGCCCCAACGGCGCGCGATCATCGCGTTAGAGCGATGTCTGCTGTCCGGGCGGACCAGTTCGGTGCGCACCCGGTCTCGCCACTGCCGGATGATCCACTGCTCGCGGCGGTATCCGGCGTTCGGCGGTGCGGCGCCGTCATCGGCCGGTTTCGCTCGCCGATAGCGGCCGGTCGTGCACTGTCGGTCGAGAATCGTGCAAAGTCGGGACTGCTGGCGCGGTCGCTTCTAGGCTTCGAAACAGTCATCGACGCAGGTCGGCTCCACCTGTCCCGAAGAGGTCTCGTGTCCCGACCGCTGATACGGCCGGTTCACGATGCCGCACTGGATTTCCTGGCGAAGAACGACTCATCAGCGAAAGGGTAGGACTCCGAATGAAGATCACCCGTAGCTTCCGCGCCGCTCTTGCGGCGCTCATCCTCGCTTTCACGCCCGTCCTGGCGGTTGCTCCCGCGACCGCCGCACCCCTGCCGACGATCGTGCTGGTGCACGGCGCCTTCGCCGACACCACGAGCTGGAACGGCGTCGCCGCGGTGCTGCGCGACCACGGTTATCCGGTGGTTGTTCCCGACAATCCGCTGCGCGGTCCGGCGAACGACGCCGCAGCCGTGCAGCGGGCCCTGGACACGATCTCGGGACCCATTGTGCTGGTCGGTCATTCATACGGCGGATTCGTCATCAGCAATGTGCACGACCCGAAAGTCCAAGCGCTGGTCTACATCGCGGCCTTCGCCCCGGTGCAGGGTGAAATCGGGCTGCTCGAACTCGACCCGATCCGCTTCCCAGGCAGCCAGCTGGTGCCGCCGACATTGCAATTCAGCGTCGTTGACGATCCAAATGGCTTGTCGGGCAGGAATCTCGACAGCTACATCGCACCCGACCGCTTCAACGAAGTCTTCGCCCAAGACGTAGGCCCCGACGTCGCGGCCGATCTGATCGCCCACCAACGCTCCCTCGCCGTCGCCGCCAACATCGAACCCTCCGGCGCACCCGCATGGTCCTCGATCCCGAGCCGGTTCCTCGTCTCGGCCTACGACCACGTGATTCCCCCTGCCGCCCAACGCTTCATGGCAAACCGAATGGGCGCGACCACCTCCGAAATCGCCTCGTCCCACGCCTCCCTGGTCTCCCACCCCGCCGAGGTTGCCGCCGTAGTGGAGTCCGCCGCCGGCCAATGACCACTGGCCCGTCGAGTGGTGCAGTCGACGGCTCCCAACGGACGCCCCAGCACGTTTCGTGTGGACTCGGTCGACGGCCGGCGATATCGGACGGGCTTCGCCGCGGGCGTGAACACCAGCGGCGAAGCTCGTCCAGGTACCGCGGCTGCAGTGTCGGTCCAGGAAGGCGACTGCGCGGGCCGGGGCATCGCCGGATTCTGGAGCCTCGGATCATGACGGGGATCGGTCGATCCGGCAACAGGTCTCGGTGCGCTGCGGCAGGGTTCGAACTGGCCCTGCGGAGTTCGCGGCGTGCGGCGCAGTAGCGGGTGGGACCTGGATCACAGGGGACCCGGTGGTTCGCGGGCATGGGAACGGCAATTGTCGGGCGGGCAATTAGACTGGATAAACAGACGTACCCGAGGACGAGCGAGGAGGTGGGGCCATGTCGAGCACCGAGGATCGGCGCTTCGATGTCCTACGGGCGATCGTCGCGGACTATGTCGCGACCAAGGAACCGATCGGGTCGAAGACGCTGGTAGAGCGGCACAACCTCGGGGTGTCCAGCGCGACGGTCCGCAACGATATGGCGGTGTTGGAGGCGGAGGGCTATATCACCCAGCCGCACACCAGTTCCGGCCGCATTCCGACGGACAAGGGCTATCGGCAGTTCGTCGATCGCATCTCCGAGGTGAAGCCGCTCTCGCCCGCCGAGCGCCGGGCGATCATGGAATTCCTGGAGTCCGGCGTCGACCTGGACGATGTGCTGCGCCGCGGTGTGCGTCTGCTGGCCCAGCTCACCCGGCAGGTCGCGGTCGTGCAGTATCCGACCGTTTCGGCCTCGACGGTCCGCCACATCGAGGTGGTCGCGCTGAATCCGGCGCGGTTGCTGCTGGTGGTGATCACCGATACCGGCCGCGTCGATCAGCGTCTCGTCGAACTCGGCGCGCTCGTCGATGACCAGGATCTCGCCGCGCTGCGTGGCATGCTCGGCGGCGCGATGGATGGCAAGCGACTGTCCGATGCCTCGGCGGCCGTCTCCGAACTACCCGAGCGGGCTCCGCAGCGACTCAAGGACGTGCTGGTGCGCGTTTCGACCGTGCTCGTCGAGACCCTGGTCGAGCATCCGGAAGAGCGTCTGGTCCTCGGCGGTACCGCCAACCTGACCCGCAATGCCGCCGACTTCGTCTTCCCCGGTTCGCTGCGGGATGTGCTCGAGGCGCTGGAGGAGCAGGTGATCGTGCTGAAGCTGCTCGCGGCGGCACAGCATCCCGGCACCGTGACGGTGCGCATTGGTGAGGAGACCCAGGTCGAGCAGATGCGCGGGACCTCGGTAGTGTCGACCGGCTATGGTGCGGCGGGTGCGGTTCTCGGCGGCATGGGCGTGCTCGGCCCGACCCGGATGGACTATCCGGGGACCATTGCATCGGTCGCGGCCGTCGCCCGATATATCGGTGAGGTGCTGGCGGAGCGATGAGGGGCGGCGTCCGGCCGTAGCGATTGCTTGCAGGTCGCTTGAAACGGGCCCGTAGCGATTGCTTGCAGGTCGCTCGAAAGGGTCAGTCGGCGTCGCTGTTACCCTCGACCTTTCGGCGGATAAAGTTGAGTGCATCCGACTAATGCTGTTGCAAACCAAGGACTAGAGAACTCAAGTGGCACGGGACTACTACGGACTGCTCGGCGTCGCGAAGAACGCGACCGACCAGGAGATCAAGCGCGCCTACCGCAAGCTGGCGCGGGAACTCCACCCCGACGTCAACCCCGACGAGACGGCGCAGGCCAAGTTCAAGGAAGTGTCGACCGCCTACGAGGTGCTGTCGGACCCGGAGAAGCGGCGCATCGTCGATATGGGCGGTGACCCGCTGGAGTCCGGCGGCGGCGGCGCGGGCTTCTCGGGTGCCGGATTCGGCGGGCTCGGCGATGTCTTCGAGGCGTTCTTCGGCGGTATGGGCGGCTCCGGCGGGACGCGCAAGGCGCGCGGCCGGGTGCAGCCCGGTGCGGATTCGCTGCTGCGGACCCGGCTCAGCCTGGCCGAATGCGCGGTCGGTGTCACCAAGCATCTGACCGTCGACACCGCCATCCTGTGCGATATCTGCCACGGCGCTGGCACCAATGGCAAGTCCAAGCCGGTGCGCTGTGAAACCTGTGGTGGCGCCGGTGAAGTCCAGTCCGTGCAGCGTTCGTTCCTCGGTCAGGTGCTGACCTCGCGGCCGTGTCCGACCTGTCGTGGCGCGGGCGAGACCATCCCCGATCCGTGCCACAAATGCGGCGGTGACGGCCGGGTGCGGGCGCGCCGCGAGATCGCCGCGCCGATTCCGGCGGGTGTTGCCAATGGCATGCGGGTGCGGCTGGCCGCGCAGGGTGAGGTCGGTCCCGGCGGCGGACATGCGGGCGATCTGTACGTGGAGATCGTCGAGCAGCCGCATGACGTCTTCGTCCGCGACGGCGACGATCTGCACTGCACCATTCGGGTGCCGATGGTCGATGCCGCACTCGGCACCACCGTCGTCGTCGACACCATCCTGGACGGGCCGACCGAGCTGACCATTCCGCCGGGCACCCAGCCGGGTGAGATCTCGGTGCTGCGCGGCCACGGCATGCCGCGACTGCGCTCGGGTGCACGCGGTGATCTGCTCGCGCATCTGGACATCGTGGTGCCGACCAAACTCGACGCCAAGTCGACCGACATGCTGCGCAAGTACAAGGGCATGCGCACCGGTGAACGCGCCGAGGTGATGTCGGCGCAGTCCGAGCACAACAGCGGTCTGTTCGCCCGCCTGCGGGCGTCGTTCAGCGGGCGATAGCCGTTGGCCGCCACGGTCTTCTATCTCGACGACATACCGGAGCCCGGCGCCATCGCGATCCTCGACGGCCCGGAGGGGCGGCACGCCGCGACGGTGCGCCGCATCCGGGTCGGCGAGGCGATCACGCTGTCCGACGGGAACGGTTTGCTGGCCGAATCGGAAGTCGTTGCGGCACAGAAGGACCGGTTGGAACTGACGGTCCTGAACCGGGTGCGGTCCGACCCGCCGCGGCCGCGGGTGACGGTTGTGCAGGCACTGCCGAAGTCCGACCGTTCCGAGCTGGCGGTCGAGCTGATGACCGAGGCGGGTGCCGACGCCATCGTTCCGTGGCAGGCACACCGCTGTGTCGCGAACTGGGAAGGCAAGGCGCACAAGGCCGTCGAGAAATGGCGTGCCGCCGCCCGCTCGGCTGCCAGGCAATCCCGGCGCGCCTACATCCCCGAGGTGGCCGACCTACATCACACCCGCGACCTGCTCGACACCATCCGCGAGATCATCGCCGCGGGCGGAATCGTGGTGGCCCTGCACGAATCCGGCGCCGCCCGCTTCGTCGAACTCCCCTTCGACAAGGCCACCGAGATCATGCTGATCGTCGGCCCCGAAGGCGGACTGGACGAGTCGGAACTCACCGCCTTCGCCGACGCGGGTGCGGACATAACCTTGCTCGGCCCAACCGTTTTGCGCACCTCGACCGCGGCCGCCGTCGCCCTCGGTGCCCTGGGGGCACTGACCTCCCGTTGGTGAAGTCAGGGCCGGACGGCGCTGATCACCCACACGGCACCTCGTCCGGTCCCGTGGCGTTCGGTGCGTATGTCGTCGAAGCCGCCCGCGCGGCAGCATGCCGCGAACGATTCGGCCTGCTGTTCGGTCCACCCATGGGTCGCCAGGCCGGTGGCGCCGGGCAGCACCTGGCGCTCGATGGCGAGAAATCGCCCGCCGGACAACAGCACTCGGTGCACTTCGCCCACCCCTGCGGCGATATCGCGCCAGTGGTGTATCGAGGCCATCGACCAGACAACCGTCGCGGAACCGTCTTGGACCGGGATGTGCTCGGCAGTGCCTTCGGCCCAGACAATGCGGGGGTCGCGGGTCAGGCGCCGCGCGAGCCGGAGCATTACCGGCGCCGGATCCACACCGGTCACGTGCGCGCCGCGGCGGGCGGCCGCCCGGGCCGCGGTACCGGGGCCGCAGCCGATGTCGATGACGCGATCCGCATCCGATACCGCGGCCAGATCTACCACCAACCGAGCCTTGGCGCGCCCCATGACCGCCATCACGAGGCCGAAGAATAGTCCGGCGGCCCCGGCGAAACCGGGGTGGTCGGCGTGGTGGTTGGCGGCGGTGGCTGGCGAAATGTCCATCGGTCGTCCCTTCTTTGTGAAACCTGCTCGTGGATACCACCGACCTTGCCGGTTCAGGTCGACTTGAAGTCAAATGGCGGTATGGAACTGATTCCGATCGGCGCGGCCGCGGCTCGGCTCGGGCTGAGCCAGTCGGCCCTGCGGTACTACGACGAGCGGGGTTTGGTGCGCCCGCGGACGCGGCAGGCGGGCCGCCGCATGTACGGCCCCGAAGAGCTACGCCGCCTGGCGTTCATCAAGGTCGTGCACCGGCTGGGTCTACCGCTGGACACCGCGGCCGCCGTACTCGACGCTTCGGGCACGCAGTGGCGCGAGACCGTCCGTGCGCGGATCGCCGAGCTGGAGCAGGTGATCGAGCAGGCGCGCAGCGCGCAGGAGTTCCTGAATCACGCGCTGCACTGCCCGACCGACCATCCCGCTCGCGAATGCGCGACGATGATGGGCGGGCTGGACCGGCTCGTCGAAGGTATGACCTTCGAACAACTGACCGCCGAACACGGCGATCGGTCACGATCCGACGAGCCCGCCTCGGGCTGAAATTCCGCCGCCATCGCCTTGGACGCGTCGACCTTCCGCTGGTAGTGGGTCGGGTGCTCCGTGTGGCACGGTGAAGACGGCGACCACGCAGAGGATTGCGACCGTGAAGCACACCAGCGTGTACCAGAGGTTCCCGATGGGGTCGCCTTTGCTCGTCGAGCCGTCCACGGCGTCGAAGTAATCGGGCAATGCGGTGACCCAGAGCAACGCCATTACGCACAGATACACCACGCTGTAAATTCGGACGAAGCCATTCGTGTAGTGCGGTGTGTCCGAGTCGTTTTGGCGCAGCCGGAGCCACTGGCGAGTGAGAATCGGGATCGCGACAATGCTGATAATGACCAGTTCGGCCGCATAGAGGAATCCCCGCAACGAGGTGTTCCCGACGCCGAACAGCGTTGCCGGGATGGGCAATACGGCCGTACCCAGAGACCCGAGTATGCCGATAACGGCAGTGCGCCAGACCAATTGCGGTCCGGAGAAGCTGCGACCCGCATCGACATGGCGACCGACGATCAGCTGGACGAAGAACGCCAGCGACATCGGCCACAGTGCGGCGAAAACCACCACGCTCGGCAGTGGTACCGAATCGAACATCGGTTGATTGAGCGAGTTTTCGATCGACCATTCCCACCAGCGCAGCTGCGGTCCGAGATGGTCGAAGATCTCATAAAAGCTGTGGTGGACGAAGCCCACGCAGACGGCACCGACGAGAACGCCGTACCGACGGAAAACGCCGAGCATTCTGACGATTTCGAAGGCCAGTGTGGCCATCAGCGGGTAGATCGCGACGATATAGAGCGGGAGTCGGCCCCAGAGGAAATCCACGGTGAAAACGTTGTGCGCGAACATGGTGTCGACGTGTGCATCGATACCGAAGGCCGCGGGAAAGTACAGCGGCGGTTCGATAATGAACAGGTAGGCCGTCGCGCCGAACCAGACCACGAGGTTGGTGGGATCGCCGTGACGACGCAAGCGCACAATCGCGTAGATCAGCGCGAGCACCGCGCCGAGGACGATGGTGAACTCGAGAACCGGCAGCGTCCAGTTCTCCAATGCAGCAGGGTTTCGCACCTCGATGAGTCCACCGGCCTCCTGACAGGAAAAGCCGAGCGCCTTCGCGAGTTGGTCGAAGGTGGGTGCGCAATGATCGGCCATCAGTCCCCCTGCGGCGCTGCGGCGGTATCGGCGGTGTACCAGTGCGATACGTCGTAACCGGCGTTATAGCGCTCGAACCACACATCGGCGAGTGCGGGCAGCTTCTCGTGGTCCGGATTGTGCCTGGGCAATTGACTGCGGATGATCCCTACCAGCGCGATGAGTTGTTCGCCGAGTCGTAGATCATCGAATGCGCGCGACATCGGGCCGTTGTCCTCGACGGGCAGCCGCAACCACTTGCGCAGCTTCTGCTTACCCCGGTGCGTCGCGAACATTGCCAGTGCATCGATGCCCCGATCCTCCAGTGGCACATGCTTATTGAAGCCGGCGCACGCCACCTGGATGACCTTCATGACGTGTCGGAAGATCGACGGTGCCATGCGCATCCGATAGGCATCGCTGCCGACCATGGAATCGAAGATGATCAGCGCGGAACTTCGATGTTCGACTTCTTCGACGAAGTGCCAGATGAACAGCGATGCGACACGGTCGTCGCCCGGCCGGAACAGCGTCGCATCGTTGTCGAGCATCAGTTTGAACACCGGGGTGAAGGTTGCCTCCAGATCGGCGGTGTAGGCGAGCCGATACTCCAGGGAGGTGTGCACGGTGAGGCGGTCGAATTCCGCGATCACTTCGTTGAGTGTCTCTTGCAGCCCTGGGTATCGCCTGATCAGAGCGTTGGCGTGCTGGCGGTGGGCGGTGGAGTGCTGCCCCTCTTGACGCACGAACGCATCCGCCTCCGCCGCGACCGCGGGATGGGTAATCCGCGGCATGGCCTCGCGAATCATATTGACGATCATCTTCTCGAAGCCGATCGCCAGTAAGGACACTGCGTTGGCCATGGACGAGAAGGCCGGATTCGCTTCGTTCCACAGGAACGGTACGTCGTAGTCCGCGAAGGCGAATCGCATCTTTCGGACTTGTAGATCGGTCACTTGGCTATACCTCTGTTTCGGAAATGGTCTGGTAGCCGTGTTCGGACGCGCCGAAGCCTCGATGCGGCTGATCATACATACATCGATGCGTGTGTATGATCTAAATCGTATTTGCTGGCCCGAACTGGGACAACGGCGATGGAGCGACCCTGTGGTAGCGTCGAGCCCCTGATCCGGACAGTCGGCGGGCTCGGCCCGCAGTCGGTTTCGCACGCGACGGACATAGGTTCGAGCCGAGGAAGCGAGCAGTGGCAGGAAGGCGTGGGTGGGGCGGGAGTCCACCGACCAGCGATGCGGAAGCGTCCCGTCGAATAGTCACCGCTGCGGTCGAGTTGATCGGACGAACGGGTTCGGAGATCAGCATTGCCGACGTCGCGGAGTCACTCGGTGTCATCCGTCAGACGGTGTACCGATACTTCCCCAGTGCGGACGCGCTGATGCGGGCCGCGGCGATCGCGTCGGTCGATGGTTTTCTGGACCGACTGACACAACAGGTGAGCGGCATCGAGGACCCGGTCGAAGCCATGACCGAGGGCGTGGTCTACACGCTTGCCGAGGTACGCCGGACGCCCCACCTGGGGATTCTGCTCTCGAGCACATATTCGAATGTGCACCCCGAAAGCCTTACCTCCGAAGAGGCGCAAATCTTCGGAATGACGATGATCAAACGCTTCGATGTCGATTGGGCGCAGTACGGGTACGACGACGCAGCTCTGCAGGAACTCGTCGAATACATCCTGCGAACGATGCAGTCGTTCTTCATCGCTCCGGGCAATCCGCCACGCAGCGACGATGAGCTGCGTCGATATCTACGGCGCTGGATGGGGGCCGCGATCATCGCGCAACCGAAGTCGGACGGTGAACGCACCGATTGACCCGCTCGCCGACGGCGGCGCAAAACCGCTGTCGGCGAGCGTATTTCGCTCGGGTCAGTATTGCTGCCGGTCGGCGTTGGGTGCGCCGGGGGTGGGCTGCTGCGGCCACTGTGCATTGGGCTGCTGCCATTGCGCGTTCGGCTGCTGCGGCCACTGCGCGTTCGGTTGCTGCGGTGCGGGCTGCTGGTACTGCCCCGGCATACCTCCGCTGTTGGCCTGCGCGAGCAGTTCATTGACGCGGTCGCCGGATACGTTCGACGACGCACCGCACCATGTGCATTCCAGCGAGTGCTTGGTGCTGATCGGGAACAGCGGGATGAAGAAGAGCGTGAATTTGGTGACGAGTTTGCGCAGTGCGTGTGCGGCGGGATTGCCGCAGTTGCCGCAGACCAAGGTGATCATGGCGAGCGTGTGAATACGCTTCTGCCAGCCCCAGATGAGCATGTGAAACCCCCGAGATAGAAAATCTGACGCCGGCTACCCTACCCGCTCGCCCGAGTCGGCGGACCCGCCATGCCGACGGCCGACCGCGTGTGGCCCGTCAGGTACCACACCAGGACTCCCGCGATTGCCACCAGCGCGGCGACACACCCTGCCAGTCCGATCCAACCGCCCGTCGCATAGGCGAAGCCCGCGGCACTGCCGATGACCGCGCTACCGAGGTAGTAGGTGAACAGGTACAGCGATGATGCCGCGCCACGGTTGCCAGGCGCCATCGCGCCGACCCAGGTGCTGGCCACCGCGTGGGCGCCGAAAAACCCTGCGGTACACAGTGCTATCCCCACAATGACGGCGATCAGCTGGTCCGGGATGGTAACGAGAACGCCGACGCCCATCAGCGCGACCGATGCCGCGAGCACTCGGTGCTTGCCGATGCGATCGGCCATGCGTCCGGCGGCGGCCGAGGCGAATGTGCCGGCCAGATACAGCAGGAACAACGAACCCACAACGGCGGCAGGCAATTCGAAGGGCGGCCGGGCCAGGCGGTAGCCGAGGAAGTTGTAGATCGATACGAAGCCGCCCATCAGCACGAATGCCAGCGCGAACAGTGCGAGCAGTCCGCGGTGGCGCACCGACGTGCCGAGATCGCCGAGCACGGTACGCATTCCGGCGGGTCGAGCGACGAATCCGCGCGAGGGCGGCAACTCGCGCACGAACCAGATCGTGCAGATCGCCGCCGCGATCGCGATCGCGGCCTGGGCCATACGCCAGGATGTCAGCTCGAGGGCGAAGGCCGGAATCAACCGCCCCGCCAGCCCGCCGATCGAGGTGCCCGCGACGTATACCCCCATCGCGGCACCCAATCCGGCGCTGCCGATCTCCTCGGCGAGGTAGGCCATCGCGACGGCGGGTACTCCGGCCAGCACCACTCCTTGCACAGCTCGGCCCGCGAGCAATACGTCCAGCGACGGGCTCAGCGGCAGCAGCAAACCGACCGCCCCCGCGAGCACCGCGGATGCCGTCATGACGCGCGTGCGTCCGAGCCGCGAGGACAGTGCGCCTGCCGGGATGATCGCCAGTGCCAGAAATCCGGTGGTCAGTGAGACCGCCAAGGCTGCGTGCGCCGGATCGGCGCCGAAGGCCGCCGACAGGCTGGGCAGCAATGCCTGCGCGCTGTACATCGAGGCGAAGGTGGTCAGCCCCGCGGCGAACAGTGCGGTGGTGATCCGACGTTCGTGCGATGTGCCCGAAACGCTGGTCGAGCGGGTATCCGTGCTGGTCATGGCGCCTCCTGCATCCAGGATCGGCAGCCGACTTCAAGAAAGGAAATGAATAGTAATCTGGTATCTAATGCTTCAAACGCATAAGGAGAGCTCCGATCGTGCTGGGTGACGACCTGCTGTGGTTCACGACACTCGCCGAACTGGAGCGCGTCGGCGCGGCCGCCGAACGGCTGCACATCGCCCAGCCGACGCTCTCGCGCATGCTCGCGCGCCTCGAACGCCGCCTCGGCGCCGAACTGTTCGACCGCCACGGCAAACGCATCGAGCTCAACGACTGCGGCCGCATCTACTATGAGCACGCCCGTCGCGCACAGTCCGAACTCGACGCGGCCGCCCAGGCTGTCGCCGACCGCACCGATCCCGCGAAAGGTGTTGTCCGCCTGTCATTTCTGCACAGCTTCGGCCGCTGGCTGGTGCCGCAGCTGATCGGCGGCTTCCGCCGCGGTTCGGCCCGCATCTCGTGCACCCTCTGGCAGGGCGCGTTCGACGCGGTGGTCGATCAGATACTCGATGGCACAGCGGATTTGGCGATCGTGTCGCCCCGGCCATCGGCCGCCGGACTGGGCTGGCACAAACTGCTGGACCAGCCGCTGGTGCTCGCCGTCCCCGCCGAACACCGGCTGGCCGCGCGTCGGCATATTCGGTTCGCCGATCTCGCCGATACGGAATTCATCACGATGCCAACGGGTTTCGGTATGCGCCGATTACTCGAGGAATTGTCCGCGGCCGCGAATATCCGTCCGCGCATCGCCTTCGAGTCGACCGATCTGGTCACGGTCGCGGGTCTGGTCGCGGCCGGGCTCGGCGTTGCGGTGCTACCGCTGGAAGATCCGATTCCGGTCACGGGCGCACTATCGGGCCTGGTGACCGTCCCGCTCGCCGATGCGGGAGCCGCACGCGATGTCGGGCTGATCTGGTCGGCGACCGCCCCGCCATCGGACGCCGTGCGTCGATTTCGTGACTTCACCGAGGATTGGGCCCGTCGGCGCGGGGGAATCCAGATGCCACGGCGATAGCAAGCGATCCGCAGGCTATCGCCCGCGCCGGACGGCTGGCCGTTTCGAGCGATCCGCCCGCGGTCGCGACGGGCGGGGTAGCCGTTTATTCACTGCCTGTTGTCGGTGGGGCGCGTTAAACTTTCATCAACGACGCAGCAATTCGAGACCGGAAGCAGGCTATAGCCACTTTTGAGAACACAAGGCGAGATCGGCGACCCAACTACACCCGCAGCAGGCATGAGCTCAGCCACCCAGGCTTCCATCCCCGGTGGAGCGGACGGCTCGGGTCCGGCAGCACGCACCGTGCGCTCCAGCATCGAACTCGCTCCCGAATCCGTGTTCCCGTTCCTTGGTGCGGCCGACCAGAACCTGCGTGAACTCGAGCAGCTGCTGGACGCGGATATCCACGTCCGCGGCAATTCCGTCACACTCACCGGTAAGGCGGCCGATGTCGCCCTCGCCGAACGGGTGATCGAACAGCTCGTCGCGCTGACCGGTCGCAATCGAGTGGTGACTCCGGAGGCGGTGCGCCACACCGTATCGATGCTCACCGAGGGTTCCTCGGAATCCCCGGCCGAGGTGCTGAGCCTGGACATCCTGTCCCGGCGCGGCAAGACCATCCGGCCGAAGACGCTCAACCAGAAGCGCTATGTCGACGCGATCGATGCCCACACCGTCGTGTTCGGCATCGGCCCCGCTGGCACCGGCAAGACGTATCTGGCGATGGCCAAGGCCGTGCAGGCGCTGCAGGCCAAGCAGGTCAACCGGATCATCCTCACCCGTCCCGCGGTCGAGGCGGGTGAGCGGCTCGGCTTCCTGCCCGGCACGCTCAACGAGAAGATCGATCCGTACCTGCGCCCGCTCTACGATGCGCTGCACGACATGATGGATCCGGAGGCCATTCCGAAGCTGATGGCGGCCGGTGTCATCGAGGTCGCACCGCTGGCGTATATGCGCGGTCGCACGCTGAACGATTCGTTCATCATTCTCGACGAGGCGCAGAACACCACGGCCGAGCAGATGAAGATGTTCCTCACCCGGCTCGGATTCGGTTCGAAGATCGTGGTGACCGGTGACGTCACCCAGGTCGACCTGCCCAATGGCGCGCGTTCGGGTCTGCGCGTGGCCAGCGAGATCCTCAACGGCATTGATGATATCCATTTCTCCCTGCTGACCAGCAGCGATGTGGTTCGGCACCGGTTGGTCTCCGATATTGTCGACGCCTACGAACGGGCCGAAGCCGAGCGGGTCCCCCAGGTCGGGCCGCACTATCCGGGCAATCGCGCCCAGCGTCGCGCCGCGAGCCGGGGAGATCGGCGCTGACGTCGGCTTATAGGCTGATGCGGTGAGCATCGAGATCGCCAACGAATCGGGTATCGACGTACCCGAAGAAGACCTGGTCAGTGTCGCGCGATTTGTCATCGGCCGGATGGACGTGCATCCCGCGGCCGAGCTGTCGATGGTGCTCGTCGATCTCGACACCATGGCCGATCTGCACATGCGCTGGATGGACCTACCCGGCCCGACCGATGTGATGTCGTTCCCGATGGACGAACTGGAGCCGGGTGGTCGCCCCGACAGCGCCGAACCGGGTCCGTCCATGCTCGGCGATATCGTGCTGTGCCCGGAATTCGCCGCGGGCCAGGCCCGCAAAGCCGGTCATTCGCTCGATCACGAACTCGCGCTGCTCACCGTGCACGGCGTGCTGCACCTCCTCGGTTACGACCATGCCGAGCCCGAGGAGGAGAAGGAGATGTTCGCGCTACAGGCCCGGCTGCTCGAGGAGTGGTACGAGAGCCTGCGCGAGGCGCAATTGCGGGCCGAATTGGCCGAACGCGATGCCAGGCTGCTGGGGAAGGCGGGCTTCACCACACCGGGTGAGGCGCTGGGCCCCGCGTGAATTCGCTGACCCTCATCCTGCTGGCGGTGCTGCTCGTCCCGGTGGGCGGGGTTTTCGCCGGTGTCGATTCGGCGCTGAACACCATCTCACCGGCACGACTCGAGGATATGGTCCGGGCCGAGCGGCCGGGCGCGGTGCGGCTGACCAGAATCGTGGCCGACCGGCCACGGTATGTGAATCTTCTTGTGCTGCTTCGTATTCTGTGCGAGATCAGCGCGACGGTACTGCTGGCGGCGGCGCTGATTCCGCTCTGGGACGACGATTGGGCGCTGCTCTTCACCGCCGTCGTCATGGTGCTGGTGGACTATGTGGTGATCGGGGTCGGCCCGCGCACGCTCGGCCGCCAGCACGCCTACTCCATCGCACTGGCCTCGGCGCTGCCGCTGCAGTTCATCGGCACGGTGCTCGGTCCGGTCAGCAGGCTGCTGATCCTGATCGGCAATGCGATCACCCCTGGTAAGGGATTTCGCAACGGCCCCTTCGCATCCGAGATCGAGCTGCGCGAAGTGTTCGAGATGGCCAGCGAACGCGGCGTGGTGGCCGATGACGAACGCCGGATGATCCAGTCCGTCTTCGAACTCGGCGACACCCCGGCCCGCGCGGTCATGGTGCCGCGCACCGAGATGGTCTGGATCGAAGCGGATAAGACCGCGGCACAGGCGATGTCGCTCGCGGTGCGCAGTGGGCACTCCCGCATTCCGGTGATCGGGGAGAACGTCGACGATATTCTCGGCGTGGTGTATCTGAAAGACCTTGTGCCGTATGCGGATAGGAGTCGCAAGGTGCAGGTGCGCGACGCGATGCGCCCGGCCGTGTTCATGCCCGACTCCAAACCGCTGGACAGTCTGCTCGACGAAATGCAGCGCAGGCGAAACCATATGGCGCTGCTCGTCGATGAATACGGCGGCATTGCCGGACTGGTGACCATCGAGGATGTGCTCGAGGAGATCGTCGGTGAAATCGCCGACGAGTACGACACCGACGAGACCCCGCCCATCGAGGACCTCGGTGAGGGCCGCTACCGGGTGTCGGCGCGGCTGTCGGTCGATGATCTGGCCGAGCTGTACGGCCTGGAGATCGAGGAGGAGGACGTCGATACCGTCGGCGGACTGCTCGCACACGCACTGGGCCGGGTGCCGCTGCCCGGCTCCAAAGCCGTTGCGCACGGCTTGGTACTGCGCGGTGAAGGCGGCGCGGACGCGCGGGGTCGGGTGCGAGTGCACACCATTGTCGTGCGCAAGGCGCCGGAGAAATCGCATGCCGAGAAGTCCAATGGCAGGCGCAAAAGTAACGGGTCAGAACGGGATATCCCGAACGATCGTGATCAGAACGGAGACAGCGATGGCTGAACTGGATGCCGAGGACAACAAGCTACTAGTGCTGGCGAAGGGGGCGCTCGGCCGCACCGGTGGCAGTTCGGGCGCGGCCATCCGCGATACCGACGGCCGCACGTATTCCGCCGGTGAGGTTTCCCTGCCGTCGCTGCGGCTGACCGCGCTGCAGGCCGCCGTCGCGGCCGCGATCTCCAGCGGCGCGGAGGGATTCGAGGCGGCCGTGGTCGTCGGGGGCAGGTTGTCGGACGCCGGGGTCTTCGCGGTGCGCGAGGTGGCGGCCGAGGCGCGCATCATCTTCACCGACCGCTCGGGCGCGGTCTTCGAGATCGTCGACGATGCCGAGGGTGTGGAGGTGCAGGGTGGCTGATGACACCACCGAATTCCGTTCCGGCTTCGTCTGTTTCGTCGGCCGCCCGAATACCGGCAAATCGACGCTGACCAATGCCCTGGTCGGCCAGAAGATCGCGATCACCTCCTCGCGTCCGCAGACCACCCGCCACACCATCCGCGGCATCGTGCACCGCGACCACACCCAGCTCATTCTGGTCGACACCCCCGGCCTGCACCGCCCGCGCACCCTGCTCGGCCAGCGCCTGAACGACCTCGTCCGCGATACCTATTCCGAGGTCGATGTGATCGCGCTGTGTATTCCGGCCGACGAGAAGATCGGTCCCGGCGATAAGTGGATCCTGCAGCAGATCAAGCAGATGGCGCCGAAGACGACGCTGCTCGGTGTGGTTACCAAGATCGATAAGGTGAGCCGCGACCAGGTCGCCGAACAGCTGATGGCGCTATCGCAGCTGCTCGGTCCGGACCACGATGTGGTGCCGGTTTCCGCGGTCAAGGGGGAACAGGTCGAGGTTCTCGTTGACGTCATCGCCTCGAAAATGCCGGAGGGCCCGGCCTTCTACCCCGACGGCGAGCTCACCGACGAGCCCGAGGAAACCCTCATGGCCGAGCTCATTCGCGAGGCTGCCCTGGAAGGTGTCCGCGATGAACTTCCGCACTCGCTCGCGGTGGTCATCGAAGAGGTGCTGCCGCGCGAAGAGAACGAAGACATGCTCGACGTGCATGCCCTGCTGTATGTCGAGCGTCCGTCGCAGAAGGCCATCATCATCGGCAAGGGCGGTGCCCGCCTCAAGGAGGTCGGCACCAACGCGCGCAAACAGATCGAACACATTCTCGGCGTCCGCATCTACCTGCATCTGCACGTCAAGGTTGCCAAGGATTGGCAGCGCGACCCGAAACAGCTTGGCAAACTTGGGTTCTGACCTGGAAACATGGGATGTGACGCTCGAGCCGCTGCTATAGTCGGCCCGTTGGCGGCTGTCCGTGATCACTCCGGGGCCGTACATGCGTCGGAAGGGTCCCGACGCATACGGAGGGCTGAGCTGTGGACGTGGTCGAGGGCGCGGTATTCGCCGGGTACCAGATCGAACGCCGTCTCGGTGCGGGCGGGATGGGCACAGTCTTCCTCGTCCAGCATCCGCGGCTGCCGCGCAAGGACGCGCTGAAGATACTCGCCGATGTCCATGCCGGGGACCCGGAGTTCCGGGCCAGATTCCTGCGTGAGGCCGAAATCGCCGCGCGGCTGCAACATCCCAATCTGGTCGCCGTGCGGGACAGGGGTGAGCAGGACGGTCGACTGTGGATCGCGATGCAGTATGTGGACGGTGCCGATGTCGCCCAGTTGATCAAGATGAACGCGCTCCCCATCGAGCGCGCCGTTCGGATTTTCGGGGAGGCGGCGCGCGGTCTGGATGAGATCCACCAGGCGGGCCTGCTGCACCGCGACGTGAAGCCGGCCAATATCCTCGTCGCCGCGCAGCCCGACGGGTCGGATCGGGTGCTCGTCACCGATTTCGGAATCGCCCGTGCCGCCGATGATTCGACCACCCTCGCCTCCGGTGGGACCACAGCCACCCTGGCCTATGCGCCGCCGGAGCAGATCAGCGGTGATCCGATGGACCATCGGGGCGATGTCTACGCGCTGGGCTGCACGCTTCATCACATGCTCACCGGCTCGGTCCCGTTTCCTCGGGACAGTCCGGGGGCGGTGATGTACGCGCATCTGAACGAGCCCCCGCCCCGGCCCTCGCTCGGAAATTCCAGCGTGCCACCGGCATTCGACGCGGTGCTCGCCAAGGCCATGGCAAAGCAGCCGGACGAGCGGTTCTCCAGTTGTGCGGCGTTCGCGGCGGCGGCGCGGGCCGCACTGGTGGGGGGCGCGCTCACCGGTTCCGGACCGGACGCGGCGCGGACCAAGCACCGCGACCGGTTGCTCGCGACGGGGCTGCTGGTTGTCGTCGTTGTGGCAAGCGCGATTTCGACGGTTCTGTGGACCGGCGGCGCACCGGCGAGCACGCCACCACCCTCGACCACCGCGGGTCCGCCGAATGTGAACACCGCCGAGTGGGGTGCCTACGCCTATATGGCGCAGGCATTTCCCGAACTGCTGCCGCCCTCGCCATTGGCGACCGGGTACAAGGACGTCGGGGGCTGTATTCCACTCGACAAGGCAGGCCATGCCGCTTCCTTCGACGCACCTGCCGTAGTCGGCGAAGTGTTCTGCATCGGTGATGGCGACCCGGCGCGCACCATGACCGTCAAATGCAATGCCAACCGGTCGGCGATCTTCCCCGATCGCTTCTTCGCTCGGATAGAGGGCGATGAACGCTGGGTCCGCTCGTCCGGCACGGGGCATGTGAACTGGGGTTCCGATATCGAAATCGATGGCAAGATCCGCGGCCAATTGGAGGTCTACTTCGACGATCCGAGCCGGAATTTCTGCACGGTGCAGGTGGACGGTGCCGCGTCGGGCACCGAACTACACGACCGGTGGTGGCCTGATGCCCCGCTGTGATCGGGTACGCAAAGTCCGTGCCGCCCTGGCCAGCACGGTGGCGATGCTGGCGCTCGCCACCGGCTGTACCGCGCACGGGCAGCCGATGCCGCAACGGCCCGACCTCGGCTCGCTCGACATCGGCGGATACAGCCTCGAACCGCTCCACGAACCGGCCGGCGATAATGAGAAATTCGGCAGGGTGATGGAATCGATGCGGCTGGGCGAGGTCATGGCCGATCCTTCAGAGGCGGATTCGACCTTGACCTTCCCGCTGAGTGGCTTCACGGCCGTGCCACTGCCGACGTCCGCCAAAGCGGGTGCGTATCTCGCGGCCCCGGTCCGTCCGGTCCTGGAAAAGTGGGGAATGCTGGCCGGTTTTGCCGTCGGTCGCATCGACAAGGAGGTCGAGCTTACGCCGTTCGTCGGCACCGCCCGGCTGTTGACCGTGCTGGTGCTGCGATTCCCCGACCCCACCGCGGCGCAGCGGGCCGCCGAGGAGATCGACTCGGTCGATGCGTCGGTCAGTCCCGAGAATGTGTCCGTCACCATCCCGGAATATCCGGCCGCACACGGACACTGGCGTCCGAATGTGCCGACGATAGCGGTCTCGCTCGCGCACGAGTCGTTTGTCGTCACGCTGCTCGGTGGACATACCGCTGCCGACCTCACTGCCCTTACCGCGTTGGCGCGCAAGGCATTCGATGCCCAGCTGCCCAGGCTGCGCGGGTTCGCGCTGACTCCGCGCGAACAGCTCGCGGCCCTGCCGCTGGACCGCGACGGCATGGTCGCGCGCATGGTGCCGAAAGCGCCGGGGCGCTGGCCGTTTCCCGCCGTGGCCTTCGGTACCGAACAGGCAAACGCGGGGTGGAATAGCGCTCCCCAGGCAAGTGGCGTCGTATACGGCACACATGCCACCTTGTTGTACCGGGGTGTCGGAAAACCGAATCCGCCGGAGCTCATGGCCTTCAATGGTTTAGAGGCTCTGATGCGATTCCCCGATGTGGCTGCCGCGCGCAAGTCCTTCACGAAGGCGCAGGACGGGGTCGATAAGAACGGGCGGCGAGCGATCCCCGGCCCAACCGGGGTGCCGGATGTCGCCTGCGCGAAGGATCCGGGCGAGCTGACCGCGCGTCCGTTCATCTACAGCTGCACTGTGTTGTACGGGCGTTATGTCGCAGTGCTTTTCGGTCGGGATCTGCGCGACTTCCAACAGCGGGTCGCTGCTCAATACGGGCTGCTGGTGAACAGTGAGCGGGGTACATGACCGAGACCCTTGCCCCGGGCACGGTATTCGCCGGGTATCTGATAGAGCGGGTGCTGGGCACCGGCGGGATGGGAACGGTGTACGTCGCGCGGCACCCGCGGCTCCCGCGCCACGACGCGCTCAAGGTGCTCGCGCAGATCCACAGTGGTGATGACGAGTTCCGTGCTCGATTCATTCGAGAGGCCGAACTCGCGGCCAGGCTCGAACATCCCAATATCGTCGCAGTGCACGACCGAGGCGTGTACGACGGTCGGCTGTGGATCGCGATGCAGTTCGTCGACGGTATCGATGCGGCCGAACTCATCCGCCACGATGCCGCCGAGCTGCCACCGGAGCGGGCGTCACACATTGTCGGATCGGCCGCCCGTGGTCTGGATGCCGCGCATCGCGCGGGACTGCTGCACCGTGACGTCAAACCGGCCAATATCCTGCTCGAGTCGCGACCCGGCGAACCCGATCGAGTTTTCCTTTCCGATTTCGGAATAGCCAGGGCCGCTGGACAATCGACCGCACTGACCTCGGTAGGGTCGGTGCTCGCGACCTTGGCCTACGCCGCGCCGGAACAGCTCATGGGTGGCGTGGTCGATCAGCGGGCCGATGTGTACGCGCTGGGCTGCACGCTCTATGAACTGCTCACCCGCACAAAGCCGTTTCCACGCAAGACTGCCGTCGCGGTGATGCAGGCGCACATCCAGGATCCGCCGCCCCTTGTCACCGCGGCGAATCCGTTGCTGCCGCAGGTCATTGATCGGGTGATTGCGCGGGCGTTGGCGAAGAACCCGGATGATCGCTATCCGTCGTGTGGTGCGCTGGCCGATGCGGCGGCGGCCGCGCTCGACGGCCGCGCGGAGGCGGTCACAGTCGAGGTGCCCAATGCCGAGCCGCGACCTCCGGTGCGTCGGCGGCGCGTCGGGCTCGCGATCGGTGTCGCCGCATCGGTCGTTGTCATCGGAATCGCGAGTTCGGTTGCGCTGATGAGGAATTCGACGCGACCAGCGGCGACCACCGTCACGATCGGATCGAGCACCCCGGTGGCGGCGACCAGCCCGCCCGCCGCCACCGCAACGACCACCAACGCTCGGTTGTCGTGGGGCAGCCACACCTTTGTCGCGCAAGCCCTTCCCGAACTGCTTCCGGCCAGTCCGGTCGAGGGCGGGTATCAGGGCCTCAGGTGCGTCGCGCGGGACTTGGAAAATCGTCCCGTCGATGTGAACCGAACCGCGCCCGCGGTCGCCAATCTGGATTGCACCGGAAACCGGGATCCGGTGGAGACGATCTTCGTGGGCTGCAATTCGAATCGCAGTCCGACCAACTACCGCGCAGACCCCAATTTCGTCCCGATCGGTGATGAACGATGGGAGCGCCGATCCGGGCGCGGCCGAATTCTCTGGTTCGACACCAGCACTCCGGACAATGACCCCCTGGGCCCCAACCGGCCCCAGGGCCTGATCCGGATTCTGTTCGACGATCCCCAGCGGAACTTCTGTTCGCTGTTCGTATTCGGCGGGACCTCCGGCAAAGACCTATACGACCGCTGGTGGGGTAGCGCGCCGTTCTGAACCGAGTTAGGGAGGAAGACGCCGTGGATATTGCCGAAGGCACCACATTCGCCGGATATCGCATCGAGCGCCGCCTCGGCGCCGACGATATGGGCACCACCTATCTGGCGCAGCATCCGAGGCTGCCGCGTCGGGACGCGCTGAAGATTCTGTCCGATGACTATGCGGCCGAGCCCGACTTCCGCGCGCGCTTCCTGCGCGAGGCCGAAGTCGCCGGGCGGCTGCAGCATCCCAATGTCGCCGCGGTCCGGGATTGCGGTGAACAGGACGGCCGACTGTGGATTGCGATGCAGTATGTGAGTGGCGTCGATGCCGGTGAGTTGATCCGGCGCGGCCGAACCGAGCTGAACGTGGAGCGCGCGGTTCACATAGTCGTTGAGGCGGCCCGCGGACTGGACGAGATCCATCGTGCCGGCCTGCTGCACGGGGATGTGCGGCCGGGCCGCATCCTCGTCGCCGAACAGGCGGATGGGCCGGAGCGAGTGCTGATCGCCGATATCGGCATCGCCCGCGCCGTCGGCGATGTGACGACAGTGGCCGGTGGCGGCGGTATGCCCGGGACGGTGGCCTATGCGGCGCCGGAGCAGATCAGCGGTGACGCCGTGGACGATCGCGCCGATGTATATTCGCTCGGCTGCACGCTGTACCACATGCTCACCGGCTCGGTCCCGTTCCCTCGGGACAGCCCGGGGGCGATGATGCACGCGCAGCTGAACGAGCCCCCGCCCCGGCCCTCACGCGGAAACCCCAGCGTGCCAACGGCATTCGATGCGGTGATCGCCAAGGCCATGGCAAAGCAGCCGCCGGATCGGTACCCGAGCTGCGGAGCGCTCGCGACCGCGGCGACGGCGGCGCTGCTGCCCGAATCGGATCCGACCGCGGTCGCACCGGCTCCCGCATCGCGCGGGCCGGATCGGCGGGCGCTGCTCGGTGCAACGGTGCTCGCCATTGCCCTTGTCGCGGTGGTGGTTTCGGCGGTGCACCGGATCGGTCGCGACCCATCGGCCACGCCCGCCGCGCCGGGGCCGACCACCAGCGTCGACCGTGCGGCTGCCGCATCGGCCGCGGCATGGAGCCCACACGCCACTGTCTTCGCGGCATTTTCCGATCTGCTACCGGCCACACCACTGGGTGTCGGCTATCGGGAATTGCACGATTGCAAGTTCCTCGATCAGCAGGGTTACCCCATGTCGTTCGATGCGCGGATGCCGATCGATCGGCTGAACTGCACCGGCGACCAGGATCCGATGGAACAGGTCATCCTCACCTGCAACACCGATCGTTCGGTCATGCCGCCAGCAGCTGCGCAAGAACGGTCCGAGGGCGCCGAACGCTGGAGCCGGCCGTCCGGTTCCGGCGAACTGCACTGGGGCAACTACACGAACCGGCTGGGAGGCGTGTTGGGCGAGTTGGAGGTGTCGTTCGAGAGTCCGAATCGGAACTTCTGTCGGATGCGGATAGTCGGCGATCGGTCCGGTGCGGATCTGCGAACGCGGTGGTGGCTCGATGCGCCACTGTGAGGTTAACGATCGCGCGAGAATGAACCGCGCCGACCGGACTCGTTCGGTGGCTGCCACGGCGGTAGCGGTCTTGGTGCTGGTCTTGACGGCGGGTTGTGCGCTCCAGGGGCATCCGGTACCGGCGAACCCGAATCCGAAGGCACTCGATGTCGGCCTGAACAGCATCGAACCCCTCGAGGTGCCGCCCAACGACAACGAAAGCTATGGGCGGACACTGGAATCGGTCCGGATGGCGGAGGCGATCATCGATCCGGTCGAGGCCGACGCGTCCCTGAAATTCACATTCGAGACCGGCGGCGCAATGCCGCTACCGACGCCCGCGAAGGCGACCCGAGTGCTCGCGAAATCGGTGCGCCCGGTGCTCGAACGGTACGGGATGCTGGCCGGTTTCATGGTCGGCGGCGCGGACAAGGAACAGATCGGTCCACCCGTCATCGGTCGGTCCCGATTGCTGACTGTTGTGCTGCTTCGCTTCCCCGATGCGGCCGCGGCTCGGCAGGCCGCTCGGGAGATGGACGCGACCGATGCCGCGGCGAGTCCCGACAATGTGTCCGTTGCCATCCCGGATCAGCCGTCGGCGTCCGCGCATTGGCGTCCGAACGTGCCGACACTGGCCGCGACGACGGCGCACGAATCCTTCGTGATCAGTGTGCTCGTCGGGCATACGAGTCCGGATCTCGCCGTGCTCACCACAGTGGCGCGCCAGGCTTTCGAAGCGCAATCGACCCGGTTGCGCGACTATTCGGCCACACCGCGGGACCGGCTCGCCGCGCTGCCACTCGACAGCGACGGCATGCTGGCCAGGTTGATCGCCGAAGTACCTGGGCGCTGGCCCTTTCCGACGGTGGCGATGACCGACTATGAGCAGAATGCGGGCTGGCAGGTCGCCGCCACCGTGACCGGGATCGTCTACGGCCTGCGTGGTGCCTACCTGTACGGCTCGCGCCAGCGTCCGAGCTCGATCGAGCTCACCGCCGTCAACGGCTGGAATGAGCTCGAACGCTATCCGGATGCGGTTGCCGCCCGCCGGGCATTCTCGGATCCCGCGCGGGGACAGGAGCCGGAACTGCGTGTCGCGCCTACGCCGGAGGCAGTGCCCGACGTCCGCTGCTTCGAGCAGCTCGACGTTCCCCCGCAGATCCCGCTCCGATTCACCTGCAGCCTCATGCACGGCCGCTACATAGCGCTGATTCGCGGCCGCGATCTGGAGAGCACCCATCAGCGGGTCGCGGCGCAGCTCGGTCTGCTGTTGAACAGCGAGTAGGGATATGGCTGGAAGGTTCGTTCCGGGGACGGTTTTCGCCGGGTATGTGATCGAGCGGATGCTCGGCAGTGGCGGGATGGGTTCGGTGTATGTGGCAAAACATCCGCGGCTGCCGCGCCACGATGCGCTGAAGGTGCTCTCGGATGAGCACGGTGCGGACGCGGAGTTTCGCGCGCGGTTCATTCGCGAGGCCGAACTCGCTGCCCGGCTGGACCATCCGAATGTCGTGGCCGTGCACGACCGCGGCGTGCAGGACGGCCGTCTCTGGATCGCGGTGCAGTTCGTCGACGGTATCGACGCCGCGCAGCTCATCCGCCGCGGCCCCGCGGAGTTGACATCCGAACGGGCGCTGCACATTATCGATGCCGCCGCGCGCGGTCTCGACGAGGCGCATCGGGTCGGGATGCTGCACCGCGACGTCAAACCGGCGAATATCCTATTGCAGCCCCGGCCAGGTCAGCCGGATCGCGTGTACGTTACCGATTTCGGAATAGCAAGGGCCACAATCGAAACCACGGCGCTGACCGAAGCGGGGGCCGTCCTGGCTACGCTCGCCTATGCCGCGCCGGAGCAGCTGATGGCGGGCCAGATCGATCACCGGGCCGATGTCTACGCGCTGGGCTGCACACTGTACGAACTGCTGACCGGACAGAAGCCCTTTCCCCGGACTACCGCCGTCGCGGTGATGCAGGCGCATATCCAGGATCGGCCCCCACGTGCCTCCGTAGCGAATCCGGCACTGCCGCGGGCTATCGATGACGTGATCGCACAGGCGATGGCGAAGAACCCGCAAGATCGCCATCACTCCTGTGGTGCGCTCGCGCTTGCGGCGGCGGCCGCTTTCGGTCGTCGGGGGGATGTGGCCGCGCTCGATCCGTGGCCGCGAACGAAGCAGCGGTCCCGTCGCCGCATCGCGCTGGCTGTCGGTATCGCGGCATCGGTCGTCGCGCTCGGCGTCGCGAGTGCGCTTGCACTGAACAGGAATTCGAGTGACGTTCGGTCGACCGGTGCCACGGCGGGGTCGAGTACGGTGGTCTCGCCAACCAGTGCCACGATGCCACCGGCAACTACGGTTGCCGCTGGCGCCGCATCGTGGGGCGGTCATAACTACATGGTGCGGGTGCTGCCCGAGCTGCTGCCCAAGACCCCGGCGGACAGCGGCTATCAGGGGATGCGATGTGTCGCGGTGGACGCGGACAAGCGGCCGATCGATGTAAACCAGGCGGTGGGTACGACAACCTACCTGTCTTGCAACGGTGACCGCAATCCGCTGGAACTGCTTATCGTTGCGTGCAATGCCAATCGAACCCCGAGCAAGATAGAGCCCTACACCGATGCGGCAGTCGCTGGGGAAGAGCAATGGGAGCGTCCATCCGGCCGGGGTAGGGTGATCTGGCAGGACGTCACCGGTCCGGCCGGTGGACCGGCGGGTGCGGTACAGGTCGAATTCGCCGACGCCGGACGCAGCAACTGTCAGCTGCGGGTATTCGGTGGCGAATCCGGCCGAGACCTCCTCGAACGCTGGTGGCGAAACGCCCCGGTCTAGCGGCGAAAGTTCTTGTGCCGTCCAACTATTCGACCAAGGGGGAGGGACGTCATACCGGTTCGGAGGATATCGGCAAACTCCTGGAGTTGCTGTGAATGCGCGGCACCGACTATCTCGGAGTCACCGGGACGCTGTGCTTCTCGCGAGGTCGAGTGGCCGACGACTCCACTATCGGCATCCTCGTCGCCACCGGCCTGGGGAAGTCCGGCCAGCCGCAGCAGTGCTTGCTGCTGTATCCGCAGGGCGTCGGCAACGGCCGGGGTCCGGACTGGTGCGCGGCGGGCACCACGAGCGTCACCGAGGTCTGGCCCCCCGCCCGAACGCCGAACTCACCACCAGGGTTCGGGGCGGTGGCGATCCCAGCGGAGTTCCGATTCCAGTTGTGCCGCAACGGAAACCAATAGTGGCTCAGAGTTCGCCGTCCCCATCAGCTGTGCGCCGACCGGGAGCCCGGCGTCGGTGAAGCCCGCGGGGACATTGACGGCGGGCCAGCCGAGCACATTCCAGGGCCAGGTGTAGGGGCAGGCGGCGGTGATCAGGTCGTTGGTGGCATTGACGCCGATGCCATCGATCTCCTCGGCGCGCGGCGGGGGAGTCGCGGTGGTCGGCGCGAGCACCAGATCGTAGTCGCGGAAGAACCCGCCGATTCGCTTGTGCAGCAACGGTTCCGCCTGGCGCGCCGCGAACAGTGCCGGTCCGCTGAGGGCCCGGCCGAACCAGACGTTGGCGGTCGTGCGCGGATCGACCTGCGCGCCGGGCATTTTGTCGTAGATGGCCCGGATGCCCGCCATCGAGCGCGGCAGGAATGATGCACCGAGCATGATGCCGTAGTGCAGATCGGCCACGGTCACCGAATGTCCGAGGCGGCGCAGCGTGGCGGCGATGTGCTGGACCGCGACCTCGACCTCCGGATGCAGCGCGGTCTTGGTGGCGGTGAACGGAATTCGCAGCGACAATGCGATGCGCAGTCGCCCCGGATCACGGCCGACGGCAGCGGAGACGGTGAGCGGTTCGGGGGTGTGCAGATCGCCCGCATGCGGTCCGGCCGCGGTGTCCAGCAGCAGTGCCGCATCGGCGACGGTGCGAGCCAGCGGTCCGTTCACGGTGAGACCGTGAAAGGCCTCGGCCTCCGGCCAGGTGGAAATGCGGCCGCGCTGCGGTTTGATGCCGACGAGATTGGTCCACGCGGTCGGAATGCGCACCGAGCCCGCGCCATCGGAACCCAGTGCGGCGGGCACCAATCCGGCCGCGACGGCGGCCGCGGAGCCGCCGGACGAACCGCCGGGGGTGTGTGCGGCGCCCCACGGATTGCGGGTGTGTCCGAAGGCGGGGCCGCTGGTGAACGGCAGCTGACCGAGTTCGCAGGTATTGGTCTTGCCGACGATCACCGCACCGGCCGCGCGCAGCCGCCGCACCGATTCGGCGTCTTCGGTTTTCGGCGGCAGGTCGCCACCGCAGCCGAATGCCGTTGGCGCACCGGCGATATCGGTGTCGTCCTTGATCGCGATCGGCACGCCGAGCAGGGGGAGTCGTTCGCCAGCGGCCAACCGCTCGTCGGCCGCGGCCGCCTCGGCCAGTGCCTGCTCGCGCCGGACGACGCGGAAGGCGTTCAGGGTCGGCTGGCTGGCCTCGATCCGGTCCAGCGCGGCGCCGGCCGCGGCCACGGAGCTGATCGTGCCCTGCGCGAGTGCCGCGGCGAGGTCGGCGAGTCCCAGTTCGGTGGTCGCGGCCGGGCGCAGGGTGGGGTCGGACACCGTCATGTGAGCTCCGTCTTCCTTTGTTCGTTCGTTGCACGGTAGCGCGGAGCTGGTCAACCGTCCACATCGGCTCGCAAATCTCCACCCCAGGTAGGAGGCCGGACTATGGACATACATACGGTATGTATGTAACAGTGGATGCGCACTGCGAACACATGGAGGAACCATGGGAATCAGTACGTCACTCGGCCGCACGCACGAGGTAGATCTACCCGGCGGCCGCATCCGGTATCACGACACGGGCGAGGGTGCGCCGGTTGTCTTCGTCCACGGCCTGCTCGTCAATTCCGACCTCTGGCGCAAGGTCGTCCCCACCATCGCGGCGGCGGGTTATCGCTGCCTCAGTCCGGACTTGCCGCTCGGTTCACACGAAATCCCGGTCCCCGCAGCGGATCTCACGCCTACCGGGGTCGCCGATCTGATCGCCGACTTCCTGGAGCGACTGGACCTCACCGACGTCACTGTGGTCGCCAATGACACCGGTGGCGCGATCACCCAGGTGTTGCTGACCCGTCGTCCGGAACGAATCGGCCGCGTCGTGCTGAGTTCGTGCGACGCCTACGAGGCATTCTTCCCGCCTGCCTTCGCGGCGCTGCCCGTGCTGGCGCGGGTTCCCGGCTCGCTGCGCCCGCTGACCGAATTGATGCGCATCCGTGCGCTGCACCGTCTGCCGATCGCCTTCGGTTGGGTGACCAAGCGCCCGGTCCCGCCGGAGATCGTCGACTCCTACTTGCTGCCGAGCCGGAAGTCGGCGGCGATCCGCAAGGATCTGCGCCGGTTCCTGAAGAGCGTGCATCGTCGCTACACGCTCGATGCCGCGACCCGATTCCCATCGGTGCGGATTCCGGTGCTGATCGCCTGGGCGCGCGAGGACAAGATCTTCCCGGTGAAGTTCGCCGAGCGCCTGGCTGCCGAACTGCCGAATGCCACCCTGAAATTCATCGACGACTCCTACACGTTCATCTCCGAAGACCAGCCCGAGTTGCTCTCCGAAACGATCCTGGAGTTCACTCGGCTGCATGCAACGCCGTAGTCAGGAGGATCGCTCCCGCGCCACCCGAGCCGCGCTCGAGCAGGCCGGTCGCCGGTTGTTCGCCGAGCGCGGATTCGCGGCGACCTCGGCCGAGGAACTCGTCACCGAGGCGGGAGTCACCCGCGGCGCGCTGCACCACCACTACGGCGATAAGCGCGGTCTGTTCCTTGCGGTGCTCGAAAAAATCGAGATCGAGAGCACCACGGAAATCGAAAATGCCATCGGCGCAGTGAATCCCGATGACATTCTCACCTCGATGGCCATCGGCCTCGGCGTCTTCCTGGAGATCTGTCAGCGTCCCGAGATGATTCGAATAACCCTGTACGACGGTCCCGCCGTGCTCGGCTGGCAGGCCTTTCGCGAGTTCGAGGCGCGCCACGGGCTGGGACTGGTCATTGCCGAACTGGAACGGGCCCGCGATGCCGGGCTGATCGCCGACGCGCCGATCCCGGTACTGGCCCAGCTGATCTTCAGCGCGGTCACCGAGGCGGGGCTGATCGTCGCGCACGCCACCGACAAGGACGCGGCCAGAGCCCAGGCGCAGCAGTCGCTGATGCTGCTCATCGGCGGCATCCTCCGCACCTGACGTGTGCGCGCTTGCGAGGCCGTCGCCCTACTGCCTCGCCCAGCTAGCTCCTCCCGTATTGCCCCCTGGGTCCAGGGGCGGTCGAAGGTAGTCGAATGGTGGTCGCCCAGGCCGTATTCGACGCCCTATGACTACGCTCGGCGAGCAGTCTTTGCGCGTAGGTTGTGCACCTTGTGTGGGGAGGGCAATGGATGTGCGGGGTTGGGTTATTGGATGGGGAAGTCGAAGTATGTGTTCGGGAAGGGCTCGTTTTTCAGGGTGAAGTGCCACCACTCTTCGGCGAGGTTTTTGAAACCGTGCTCGTCCATGAGGTTCACCAGCAGCTCCCGCAGGGCCCGTTGGGTGCCGCTCGGTGCTGGGTTGGCTGTGTGGGCGAGTGGATCGAAGCAGTCGTAGCCTGTACCCAGGTCGAGGCTGTTGTCCCGGAATCGCTGGTCGGCGGGCAGTGTGCAGGCGCGCAGTGGATCGCCGCTGTGGTACTGCTCCTGATCCGGCGCCGGTAGTGCGACGATCGTGAGATCCAAGGTGCTGCCGCGACTGTGCCCGGACTTCTCCGCGATATACCCGTCCCGGAACAGATTCGCCTTCTCCACCGTCGGATAGAACTCCGCCCGCATCGTGGTGTCGCCGAGATCCTTTGCCCAACTGACGAATTGATCCACCGCGCGCTGCGGTCTGTAGCAATCGTAGGTCTTCAGCCCAAGCCCCATCGGCCGGAGTTCCCGCTGCACGTCGGCGAGCGCCGTGGCCGCCTCCTTGGTCAACAGACACTTCGGCGCTTCGTATCCGTTGATCCGCCCGCCGATGAAGTTGTGCTCCCCGAAATACCGTGCATCGACAACGATCGTCGGATCGATCTCGGCCACCGATACGAACGCCGACTCGTCGGCCTTGGGCGAACTCGGTTTCGTGTTCCCACAAGCCGCTACCCCGAAGGCGGCGACCCCGGCCAAAACCACTGAGCAGAACCGAATTCCGCGCATCCGAAGATCATAGCCGCGGCGCTACCTTCCCGAACCGAGTTCCGCCCGCAACCGCCCGCCCAACTGCGCCGCCTCGGCAGCCGACCATGGGATCACCCCGTTCTCGGCCATCAGCGCATGGAACTGTTGCCGCTCGTATGGCGTGCCGGGAGTGAGTGGCTGGACATGCCAGTGCACATGGGCATTGCCCTGCTGGCTGCCCAGTGAGAGCAGGTCGGTGCGTTCGCACGGGACAACGGCCTCGACAGCGCGCGCGACCCGATGAACCGCCGCCTGCAATTGCAGGTACGCGTCCTGTTCGAAGTCCCGGATCACATGCTCGATGTGCACCTTCGGAGCCACCAGAACGTGCCCGTACATCGTCGGGTATCTCCCGAGGAACGCGATGTGCGTGCCGTCATCGAAGATGACCTCATGCTCCGAACCGGGCGCACCCGCGACCAGGTCGCAGATGAAGCAGCCCCCTGATCGCACTCGCTCCGTATACCCGGCCAAATCGAATGGCAACCGGTCTCCGTGCACGGTTCCTCCCCAGGTAGTTCAGTCCGCGATGCCGAGGAATACGACGAGGTATAGCCGCTGCCGGTGGCGATGGTCCAGAACTCACCTCGCTTCACTCGTCATCCAGTGAGTAGCTGATGGCGTCCACGAATGCCTGGTCCCCAGCTGCGTGCAGGTTGTCGGCGAGCACCACGGATTGCCGGTGTGCTTCGGCCAGGAACTGCGGAGCCCCCTGCTCTCGTATTCGGTCACGGTGAGCCTGCACACGATCCTGAGCGGCCATGCGCTACATGTTTCGCGTGCGGCGGGGACATGTCACGCGCTTGCGAGTCGGCGCTGCTCGGCCTTGCCTGGAGGTGGGCGTCGCCCATTCGTGAAAGGATGACGGTGTGCGTTTGTATCGGGATGAGGCGGTCGTGGTTCGCCAGCACAAGCTGGGTGAGGCGGATCGCATTGTCACGTTGCTGACGCGCCAGCACGGGTTGGTGCGGGCGGTGGCCAAGGGGGTGCGGCGGACGAAGTCGCGGTTCGGGGCGCGGCTGGAGCCGTTCGCCTATGTGGATGTGCAGCTGCACCCCGGGCGCAATCTCGACACGATCACCCAGGTGCACACCATGGAGGCGTTCGCCGCCGATATCGTCGACGACTACGGGCGCTACACCACGGCCTGCGCGGTGCTGGAGACCGCGGAACGACTGGCCGGTGAGGAGCGCGCACCCGCACCGAAGCTGCATACGCTGACCGCGAGCGCGCTGCGGGCAATCGCCGCAAAACAACGTCCGCACGAATTGATCCTCGACGCATACCTGTTGCGCGCCATGGGTTTTGCGGGTTGGGCCCCCGCGCTGGACGAATGCGCACGCTGTGCCACACCCGGCCCGCACCGCGCGTTCCACGTCGCCGCCGGTGGCGCTGTTTGCGTGCATTGCCGCCCGCCCGGCTCCGCCACCCCGGCCCCCGGCGTCCTCGATCTGCTGATCGCCCTGCTGAAAGGCGATTGGGAGTACGTCGAGCAGGTCCCCGAGCAGGTCCGCAGACAGGCCAGCGGCTTGGTCGCGGCACATCTGCAGTGGCATCTCGAGCGTCAGCTGCGCACCCTGCCGCTGATCGAGCGGTCGCACCCGACCGATGGCCAGACCGTTTTGGCGTCCTCGACCGCAGGACAAGCTGGCTGACCTGCACACAAGTTCTCCACAACAATCAGGCAGGATAGGTGCCGTGATCCTCCGTCGAGACTCCGCCGCGCCGACCAGTTCGACCCGTGCACGGTCGGGTGCCGAACGCGCCGTCCGTCCGCCGTCGCCGCACCCGTCGGGGGCGACGCCGCCGGAACTGCCGCCGGAGTTGGTGCCCAGGCACGTGGCGCTGGTGATGGACGGCAATGGGCGCTGGGCGCAGGAGCGCGGGTTGCCGCGCACCGCGGGCCACGAACGCGGCGAGGCGGTTTTGATGGACACCGTCGAGGGCTGTATCGAGATCGGTGTGAAGTGGCTCTCGGCCTACGCCTTCTCCACCGAGAACTGGCGGCGCAGCCCGGACGAGGTGCGCTTCCTCATGGGGTTCAACCGGGATGTCATCCGCCGCCGCCGCGACGAGATGAACGAGATGGGTGTGCGGGTGCGCTGGGCGGGGCGGCGACCGCGGTTGTGGCGCAGCGTCATCAACGAACTGGAGATCGCGCAGGAGCTGACCAAGGACAACACGGTGATGACCCTCACCATGTGCGTCAACTATGGCGGTCGCGCCGAAATCGCCGATGCCGCAAGGGAAATCGCGCGTCGCGTGGCGGCGGGTGAGATCGATCCGGAGAAGGTGAACGAGGCGGTGGTCGCCAAGTACCTGGACGAGCCGGATATGCCGGACGTCGATCTGTTCCTGCGCCCCTCCGGCGAATTCCGCAGTTCGAACTTCCTCATCTGGCAGTCCGCCTACGCCGAATACGTCTACCAGGACACGCTGTTTCCCGATTTCGACAGGCGCAACCTGTGGGAGGCCTGTCTCCAGTACGCTTCGCGTGACCGTCGCTTCGGGGGGACCAAGTGAACGGCGGCAGCAGATGAACGGCGGCACCGATATGGACGCAACAGTGACCCCCGAACAGGAGCTACAGGCCAGGGCGGGTGCCTGTCTGTCGCTCTACGACGTCGCCGTGCGGGTCGACGCCGATGGTTCGCTCGGTTTCGAATACGAGGGCGCACTGTGCTCGCTGCGCGCGGTGACCTTGGCGCCCGGCCTGGACGTGCTGACGCTGACCTGCGTACTGGCCTGGGACCGCCCGCTCAAGCCGCAGCTGCACAAGCGGGTCGCCGAGCGCAATGGCGCGATCCAGTTCGGCTCGATCACGCTGATCAGTCGGGGCAGCCAGGCCGATGTCATCCTGCGCTACACCTTCCCGGCCGCGGGTCTGGACGATCAGGCGCTGGCCACCATGCTGCTGCTGGTGCTCTCCGGCGCGGGTAAGGCCAGGCAGGGCCTGCTGCCCTGAGCCGGGCCGGGTCGACGCCATGACAGATGTCATGGGAGGTTCGTGACACTCGTGCGAGGTGTCGGACCGCTGATTGCGTGACCGTTGAGTCATGACATCGGCACTGACATCCACGGCCATCTTCGCCGCGGCGGGGGGCTCGGGCAGGCACCGGGCGTCGTCCGCGATCGAACTGCGCGATCTACACAAGAGCTTTCGGCTCCCGGGCGGCGGCGAGGTGCACGCCGTCGATGGACTCGACCTGGCGGTCGCGCCGGGGGAGATCGTCGCCTTCCTCGGACCCAATGGCGCGGGTAAGACCACCACCATCGATATGCTGCTCGGCCTGGCGGCACCGGACTCCGGCAGTGTGCACGTTTTCGGCGGGACACCGGCCGAAGCCCTTGCGGCAGGCAGGATTTCGGCGGTCCTGCAGTCGGGCGGGCTATTGCCCGATCTGACCGTGGCCGAGACGGTGCAGCTGGTGGGCACACTGCACGCGTATCCGCGCTCGGTCGAGGAAGTGCTGGCTCGCGCGGGGATCACCGATATCGGTGCTCGTCTGGTCGGCAAGTGTTCGGGCGGGCAGCGGCAGCGGCTGCGATTCGCGCTGGCTCTGCTGCCGAATCCGGATCTCATCGTCCTCGACGAACCGACCACCGGCATGGATGTCGAGGGGCGGCGAGAGTTCTGGAATGCCATGCGCGAGGACTCCGACCGCGGCCGGACCGTGCTGTTCGCCACTCACTACCTCGACGAGGCCGATGCCTATGCCGACCGGATCGTGCTGGTGCGCGCGGGCCGGGTGGTCGCCGATGGCAGCGCCGCCGAGATCAAGAACCTGGCCGCGGGGCGTGCGGTGAGCGCCACTTTGCCCGGCGCGGATCCGGCTCGGCTCTCGGCGATTCCCGGCGTCGACGAGGTCGAGCTGCGCGGCGACCGAATCATCCTGCACACCAAGGACTCCGATGCTGTCGCCCGCCATCTGCTGACCGAGACCCCGGCAGTCGATCTCGAAATCACCTCGCACAATCTCGAATCGGCATTCCTGGCGCTCACCACGGGAGACAACTGATATGACCACTCTTGTCCCACAAGCGGTCTCGACGCGCGTTCCGCTCGGCGGTTTCAGCCTCGGCTTCCTGCGGCTGGAATTGCATCGCATGCTGCGCAACCGGCGCACCATGATGTTCACACTGATCATGCCGCCGCTGTTCTTCGTCATCTTCGGACTGCAATCCGATTACCGGACACAGTCTTTCGGCTCGGGCAATGTCACCGGCTACGTCATGGTGTCGATGGCGGTGTATGGCGCGATGCTGGCGACCACGAGCGGCGGCGCCATGGTTGCGATCGAACGCGCGCAGGGCTGGAGTCGCCAATTGCGGCTCACCCCACTGCGTCCAGTCGCCTATATCGCCACCAAGGTTGCCGTCGCGATGGTGCTCGGCCTGGTCTCGGTCGCCGCGGTCTTCGTCGTCGGCGGTATCTTCGGCGCGCACCTGACGGCCGCGGCCTGGGTGAGCTGCTTCCTGCTCGCCTGGATCTGCTCGCTGGTCTTTGCCGCCTTCGGCCTGTTCGTCGGCTACCTGCTGCCCTCGGAGAATGTCATGCAGCTGCTCGGTCCGGTCCTTGCGGGCCTGTCCTTCGCGGGCGGTCTGTTCATGCCGCTGCACGGCTGGTTCGAGACGGTCTCCAAGATCTTCCCGACCAATGGCGTCGCCACCCTGGCGCGGATGCCCTTCGGCGATACCAGCGCCGCATCGATCGCCCTGGCGATCCTCAATGTCATCGCCTGGGCCACGGTCTTCATTGGCGGGGCCGCCATCCTGTTCCGCCGTGATACTGCCCGCTGAGTTGTCCCGCGCATCCGGCCGCCCACCTACCAGGGTGCGCGGCCGGGCGGCATGGTGTGATGTTGCTGTTCGAGGTCGCAGGACCGAGGGAGGCCGCCCGATGCGGGGTGGCGATGCCGCGTGCGGTGGCCGTGCGATATGGCATGACCGTGTGCTGACCGAAGTGTTCGCCGCACGATATGGCGATGCGGACGCGGACTACCCAGCTATCAGCAGCCGCTGTGGTCGGGGGTGCCGCGTCGTCGGGTGTGGTGGTCGGGGGTGCCGCGTCGTCGGGTGTGGTGGTCGGGGGTGCCGCGTCGTCGGGTGTGGTGGTCAGGGATGCCGCATTCGTCGGGCGCGGCGGCGGGCAAGGACGCCCCATCATCAGGCATGGGCGGGCAAGGACGCCCCGCCAGGCGCGATAGCGGCGGCATCGGCGAGTTCGGTAGCGTCGGTGCTCGTGATCAGCCATTCCGCGTGCGACCGGTATCGGAGTTTCGCGTGCGTGGGGGCGCGGCGATGGGGGTGAAGTCCGCGCTCGGTGCGCTGCGGGGCGGGGCGGCGTCCGAACTGCTGGACCGGGTGGTGCAGGACGGGGGAGATGCGGTGGAGGGGAAGCCGCGCGGGTGGCTCGGCGGATTCATATCGGTGTCGTGGCTGTTTTATATGGTCGGGCCGATTATCCAGAGTTGGGTGAGCGGGGACCGGTTGACCGCGGTTCTGGCGACCGCGGCACTGCTGGCCTATGCGGCATTGATCGTCGGATCCTTCATCGTTTTCCGGCGGCCCAGTCACAGCGACCCGCTGGTGGACCGTCCGCTCGACCGGCGCATGTGGCCGACGCTCGCGGCCATGGCATCGTGCACCGCGGCGCTGATCGCGCTGCTCGGCCCGGTTGCCCTGCCGACCTCGATCTTTGTCGGCGTGATCGCCGTCTTCCATATGCCGCCGCGCGAATCGGGATATGTGTCGTTCGCGGTCATGCTCGCGATGCTGCTTGTGCCGGTAGCGCTGCCGAGCCTGTCCGGTGTGCCGTTCTATGTATCGTTCGTGCCCGTCGTGGTCTGGGTGGCCAGGCAGCTCGGGGTGCGCGGTGAGCGATTGGCCGAGCTGACTCGACGCCAGCGGGCCGAGCTCGCGATCGTCGAGGAACGCAATCGCGTCGCGCGCGACGTGCACGACATCCTCGGCCATTCGCTGACCGTCATCACGGTGAAAACCGAACTCGCGCAACGCCTCATCGATGTGGATCTGACGCGGGCCAAGGCCGAGATGGCCGATGTGGAGCGGTTGGCGCGGGAGGCGCTGGCGGGGGTGCGCGACACCGTCGGTGGTCTGCGCGAGGTATCGCTGCGCGGTGAATTGGCCAATGCGCGAACGGCATTGACGGCCGCCGGTATCGATGCGGCACTTCCGGATATCGCGCAACTGCCCGATATCCGCGATAGTGAATTGTTCGGCTGGGTACTGCGCGAGGCGGTGACAAATGTGATCCGGCACAGCGCTGCCCGGCACTGCACGGTCATCGTGACCGGTACGAGCATCGACGTGGTCGACGACGGTCGCGGGATCGGCAAACCCGAGTCCGGATCGGGGCTGTCCGGCCTGCGCGAACGGGTGCGGGCCGCCGGGGGAACATTGACGCTGTCCTCGCCTGAAGGAGGTGGAGTTCGTGTGCGTGCCACGGTGCCCGCTGTCGAGTGATCCGGAAATCGGCCGGGGGCGTGCATGATCCGACTGCTGCTCGCCGACGATCAGGCGCTGGTCCGCGGCGCCCTCGCCGCGCTGCTCGGCCTCGAAACCGATCTGGAGGTGGTCGCCGAGGTCGGTCGCGGTGACGAGGTCCTCGCCGCCGTGGCCCGCACGACACCCGATGTGGCGCTGCTGGATGTGGAAATGCCGGGCCTGGACGGTATCGCGGTCGCGGCGCAACTGCATGCCGCCCATCCGGAGCTGCGCATTCTGATGGTCACGACCTTCGGCCGTCCCGGCTATCTGCGGCGCGCAATCGACGCTGGCGCGAGCGGATTCGTCGTCAAGGACACTCCGGCCCGCGAACTCGCGGATGCGGTGCGCCGAGTCCACATGGGCTTGCGTGTTGTCGATCCCGCACTCGCCACCGAAACCTTGACCGTCGGCACCTCGCGGCTGACCGCCCGCGAACGCGAAGTCCTCGCCGCCGCGGCCGATGGTGCGACCGCGGGCTCGATCGCCAAACAGCTGCACCTCTCGGAAGGCACTGTCCGCAACCACCTTTCGTCCGCCATCGGCAAAACCGGAACCACCACCCGCGCCGAAGCCGTACGCGCCGCCGAACGCCTCGGCTGGCTCTGAGCCCTCGCCCGGGTACTCCTCGCGGGGCAGCAGCCGATTGCGCTACCGCATAACCAGCGCCTACCTCGCAAGTCACCAATTGTGCGAGGTAGCGACTGGATATGCGGAATCGCATCCGAACTCGACGAGTAGGTCGCCTTGGGCTCGGGCGCGCCATCCGGCAGCAAACGCACGAAAGGGCCGGTACCGATGGCCGTGCCGACGCACTGGCGACTCTGATCCGTTCCGCCGCCTGACTGGGATCGCCGAAGTTCGCGTTGGGGACCGGCAGGCCAGCCGGTACGAAGACGAGCGAGCCCGGCGAATTCCACCGACGACCGCACAAGACGGGCAGCGGCGGCGGCTGGATGCGACTCCTGCCGCCGCTGGTCTCGCTAGGGCTGATGCGCCAGCGGATCCGAGCCCCGCGTCGAACGGCTGGAGCGCACATCTGACAGCGCGTCGGTCGAGTGGGCGGCGGGCTGGTCGAAGGGCAGTAGGATCGCCACGCCACGTGCCAGGGTTTCCGGTTCGAGGTCGCCGATGATCAAGTGCTGGAGCATGAATCCCGGCAGCAGGCCGATCAACACGGTTGCCACCGCGTGTGTATCGGCATCGGCTGGCAGCCAGCCGACATCGCGCATCCGCTCGGCGTACTCGTGCCAGAGATCGCGCATGGCGAGAACCGCCGCTTTGACGTAGTCCGACGCATCGGGACGCACCAGAGCCAATGCCCAGGCCTGCGGTGCCAGCCGGACCCTACCCTCCGGACCGCTCTGCGAGACGATGTATTCCGCGATCAGGCTGACGAACTGCGCCGGTGTCGGCGGCGGGTCGGTGCGGATCGCCTCGGTCATCCTCGCCCGCAGTTCGACGGTGGTCTCGGTGGCCAGCGCCGCGATGATGTCGTCCTTGCTCTTGAAATAGCGGTAGACCGCCCCGGCCGAGAGCCCCGATTCACTGAAGATGTCCTGCATCGAGGTCTCGTAGAAGCCTTTGCGGGCGAAGCAGAGCTGGGCGGCGTCGAGGATCTGCTGTCTGCGGCGTTCCAGGTGTTCTTCGCTGACTCGAGGCATGTCCCAAAAATAAAACGAATGCTCGTTCTTGACAAGTCCAACGGGGCGTGCGACGGTATCCACATCGAAAGAGAACGATCATTCGATTTTCGGGAGAACGTCATGAATACCACCCAGCGGGCGCTCGCCGTGGGCGTCGGCGCGGCCCTGCTCCAGGCCTTGATGCTGATCGCCTTCGCCTGGCCGGCGGCCCATATCGCGCCGCGCGATCTGCCCATTGCCGTTAGCGGCCCGCAGTCCGCGATGGTCGCCGACAAACTGGCCCAGCACGATCCCGACGCCTTCGATATCACCAATCCGGCCGATGAAGCGGCGGCTCGCGACGCCATCGAGAACCGCGACGTCTACGGCGCCATCATCACCGGCGGCGGCGCGCCGCGCGTCCTGGTTGCCTCCGGTGCGAGTCCCGTTGTGGCGCAACAACTCACCGCGATCGCCCAGCAGCTGTCCGGTGCCCCGGCCGCGGCGGTGGAGGATGTGGTCGCCGCCGATCCCGACGATCCGCGCGGTACCGCCTTCGGGGCGATGGTATTACCGCTGGTCATGTCCGGTATCGCGGCCGGTGTGCTGCTCAGCCTGTTGATTCCGACGGTCGGTGGTAAGGCGATCGGCCTGGTCACCTTTGGTATCGCGGGCGGACTGCTGAGTATCGTGATCATCCAGACCTGGATGTCGGTGGTGCCCGGTCCCTACCTGACGCTGGCCGCGGTCGCCGGTCTGGTGTCGTTCGCGGTCTCCGGCGCGGTCGTCGGGCTCGCCACCGCGGTCGGCCGCGCGGGCATCGGCATCGCCGCGCTGGTCATGCTCCTGGTCGGCAACCCGTTCTCGGCCGCCACCTCGGCCCCGGAACTGCTCCCGCAGCCGTGGGGCGCCGTCGGTCAGCTGCTGCCTCCCGGCGCCGCTGCCTCGCTGCTGCGCTCGGTCGCCTTCTTCGACGGTGCTGCCGCCACCAAACCTCTTGTGGTTCTGATCATCTGGGCCGTCGCCGCGATCGCCCTGCTCGGCGTCGGCGCACTACGTGGCCGCCGTCAACCGGCCGATCCAGCGCCGGTGCCGTCCGGCGAAACGGTCGCCGTCTGACCGAACCGCGCCTCGAAATCGACCGCAGGCCACCGCTACCGGG
>NZ_JBEXLC010000009.1:0-109197 GCF_040609795.1 Nocardia sp. NPDC004604 | reverse complement strand
GAGGGGCCGGCGACCGGTCAGTTTCGCGGGGAGGCTGCGCTCGGCCCGATCGCCGGTCAGCTGCGGACGGTTGCTGTCCCAGTCGTATCCGGCCTTCTTCGCCGCCTGATGCGCCTGGTGCCCGGTCGCCTCGGGATGAGTGGCCAGATGGTTCGCCTCGACCAATGCCGCCTCGAGGCCGATCACGTCCTCTCGCAATGGCTTTCCAGCGATCAACCGGTTCCACAGTTCCGCCACGTCGGGGATCCGGTTCAGCTCCGAATTGCGCATCAGGTAGTCGCGGGCCCGCTGCAGATCCGTCACGATCTCCGCGCGCGGCCGGACATTGCCCTCGGCATCACGCAACCAGGTCGAGCCGTCGGCGTGTCTCGGCAATAGCGAACCGTCCGGATCCCGGACCCACTCATTGCTCTTACCGCGCACCCACTGTTTCGGATCGCCGCCGGAATACCGGTCGGGCTGCGCGGCGGCCTGGTCCGCGATCCGATGGACCAGACTGTCGCCCGCCTCGACCCGGTCGCGCTCGAATCGGTCGTACTCGCCATCGGTCCATTCCTGAATCCGCTCGCGCGCCTGCTCATTCGCCCGCCAGCGCTGCGCGAGCGATTCGGGGATCTCCACACTCTCGCCGGTGTAGGGACGGGTGACGCCGCCGTCGAGATGTTGCGCCTCCGAGCTGAACACTGGCTTCGCCAGATCGGCGCGATGCAGCGGTGCCGGATCGGGCCGCGCATCGTCGAACCACGCATGCGTGCGCGTCCCCCGGATCATCGGCACCAGATGAATCCAGTGGCCCTTGCGGACACTGGGGATCCACTGCTCGACACTGCCCAATGCGAAGGCGATCCGCGGATGCTTGTTCACGAAATCCACCGATAGCGGCACGTGCACCGACCGACCGTGCGCGGTATTGGCTGGCAGCCACTTGGTGGCTCCCAATATCACCTTGCCGACCCACGGGCGGTTCTGTACGAACTGGCGAACCCACGGATGATTCGGGATCCGATCGAGAATGCCCAGGCTCAGAATCCGCGCGTGGAACAGGTCCATGCCCACGTCGGACTGGAAGGTGTGGACACCCTCGGGCACGTCGTAGACCGTCTTCGAGAAGGGCAGGTTCTGTGGGAAGAGGAAGGCGGGTACCTCGCCCGGCTCGAAGTGGTGGAAGGGCGCCATGATCTTGTCGAAAACCGGAACCATCGACACCTTGAACAGGAACGGCGGCTGCGGCTCGGTCCACTTCGTCTTCTCCCAGGGCCGCGCATGCTTCTTCGGATCCGGCCACGCGCCCGACTTCTCCACCGCCGTCGGTGTGGTCGATGCCAATGCCTGCCCCGGCGCGTCCGGCTCGGCCAGCTCGATGCGCACGAACTCCACCTGCAACGGCAGTTTGTCCGACTGGGCCAGGCGCAGCACCAGTTCCAGATCCGTACCGGGCCGCAGGGTGGTCTGCAATGCCTGCCGGTAGCCAGCGGGCGAGGTATCGGTTCCGACCACCACAATGCGCTGATCCGGGAAAGCCCTGGACGGCTCGACCGCTGGCGCGATGCCGACGCGATCCGAAATCGGCAGCAGCCCCATCTCGTCGAGTGCCCGCAGGCCCAGCTGACCGTCGGCCAGCCGAGCCGCCTCATCCTGGGCCCGGCCCAAGCGGTCCAGCGCATCGCGCAGCGAATGCACCAGTTCCGTGCCGGGCGAGGGGACCCCGCGATAGGACGGATGCAGCTGTTGCGGATCCGGCACGTCGAAGGTGGCGGCCACCCGATCGCGCGCCTGCGTTGCCGCTTCGATCTCGCCGGTCAGCGCATCGTGCCGGTGGACCAGATCGCCGTGCCGATGCTCCAGTTCGGCATAGACGCCCTGCAGCCAATCGATTCTGGCCTGGGCACGGGCCAGCGCGGGTCCGGTCGCGCGAGCGAGTTCGCCGCGTTCCAGCGGGGTCAAGGCCGTGCCCGGTGCCTCGGCCGCCCGGACCTGCGCCTCGAGTTCCCGCACGGCGGTCCGGCCGGTCTCCAACTGTTCCCCGATGGGCTCCAGCTGGTTTCGCAGTTCCCGCCGGGCACCGTCCACCCGGTCCCGCTCCTGGGTGGCGGCCTCGACGCGGTCGATCAGCTCGAGGTCGGTGCTGAATTGCCGTACCTGCTGCTGGTCACCGATGGCACCGGTCAACTGCTCGTCCAGTTCCCGGATCCGGGTCTGCACCGCCTCCTGTTGTACGGCGAGTTTGGCCTGTTCGGATTCGACCACCCTGGCACGCAACAGATCCGCCTGCCTCCCGGCCGCATCCGCCCGGTCATCCAGCCGCCGCACCCGCTCGTCGAGTTCTCGGGCCCGATCGTGCAGACCGTCCTCGCGCGCCTGTCGCGCCTGCTCGCGCAGCCGCGTCGATTCGGCACGTGCGCGCGCCTCCTCGGTGGCCGCATGGCGATATTCGGCGTGCAGCGTACGGACCTCGGCCCGCGGCTCGGGAGTGGCGCCCATCATCAGTTCCCCGGACAAGCGGGGCGCATTCGGGTTGCCGAGGCCGCTGACCACCTCACCGGCACGGACAATGACGGCCTCGGTGGCCTCCGCATCCGCTCGGGTCGCGCCACCCGCCACTTCCGCCAGCGATTGCGGCGCGTGACCCGGCAGTGGTCTACCCTTCTCATCCGCCGCGATGAACCACTCCCGGCCCTGCGCATCGGTCTCGGTGTGGACCGCGGACTTGCCATTGACCTCGAAGTGGTTGTCCCCCTTGTAGGTCAGCGTGTAGACGTGCCCCTGCGCACCGCCCGCATTGACCTTGGCGCGCTGCTCCGCGATCAGCGCGCTCGCGCCCTTGCCCGCCCGCATCGTCGCATCGACGATCTGCGCATGGCCGGACGAGGAACGGTCCGGAGCGAAACCCTCGAATTTGCCGAGGGGAATCGCCCGCTGCACTTCGTGCAGCGGCACCCCGGCCAGACTCCGCTGCTGCGGCGCTGGCCCATCGGCCACCGGGCCCTGTGCCTGTTCGAGATGACGGAACGCCTCCGGGACACAGCTGTTGACCGCCGATTCCTGTGTCGTGCGCTGTTCGGGAACTCGGAACGACTCCTCGCCGCCGACCGGTGCCGGATGCGCCCGAGCCGGTTCCGGCATCGCGGGCCGATCGGCGACGTAGGCATGACTGCCATCGGATTCGCTCGAGACGACGGCGGATTCGCCATCGACGCGACCGGGCTGCGGATCGACCTGGCGCGGAGCCGGATCGTCCGGCGGGCGCGGCGGCGAAGCATCGAGGACGGCATCATCACCGCGGCGCTCCGAAACCGCTGGAGCACTCTGCTCAGCAGCCCGTGCGTCCGGAGCAGCAGGTTCCGGTGCGCGTCGTGCGGGCGAATCGTCGACCGGCACGTCGGGGCGACGCTGCTCCGGTACGCGTGATTCGGCCGCGCCATCACCATGTTCCGCGGGCCGAGCACGCGCACCGTCGTCGGATGCCTCGGGCGCCCGCTGCTCCGGGACACGGGCCTCGGACTCGACGCCGTGCCGTGCCTCGCCGTTGACCTGATCCGATGGAACGGCCCTATCCTGTTGTCCGGCCGCAAGATTCGGATCGCCGCTGGTGTGCTCGGAGGCGGCGATACCGGCGCGGGACTTCTCGGGAGCCCCGGTCCCGCCGCGCTGCACACCACCCCGGTCCGACTGTCCTTGTCCGGCAGGCCTTTCCGGCGTCGCAGGCGGGCGCGCACTGCCGTCGGATCCGGCCGCCCGCGCACCCGAATCCGCCGTTCGGGCAGTACCTTCCGTGGGCGTATGGGCACCCGACCCCGTTGACTGTGCTCCCGAACCGGCCGTCCTGGCCGAATTCTCGGCGGGTGTCGCGCCGGTGCCGCCGCCATGGCCGTTGGTAGCGGTGCTGCTCGCCAATTCGACACCCTGCTGATGCAGTTCCCGCAGCCTAGCAACATGCTGATCGCTGTATTGGTCACTCCGCTCACCGGCATTGGCCTGCGCCTTGATGTCGGTGGCTTCATAGATGATGGCGTCACGCTGCGCACTGGGCGGGGTTGTGTCGGGATGGGTTAGTCTGCTGACCTGTCTAAAGAGTTTCTTTCCTTCCGCGCTGGTCTCCGGGGTCACCACCGCGGGCTTGGCCGTGTGACCATCGGCCGCACGGGATGCCGTGCCATCGCCATGGGTGGACGCGCCGCTCGCCGCCGCGCTGCCCATCCGGGCGCCGCCGAGCGCCCCCATGCCGAAACCCGCGGCGAGCATCTGTGGACTGAACTTCGCATTGGGGTCGACCGCGGCCATGGCCCCGTACATCCCGGCGGCACCCGCGGCACCGCTGACCAAACCGGTGGCCAGACCCATGGTTCTCGGCGATACCGCCGCCCTGGCCACCGGATTGGCACTGGCCGCCATCCGCTGTCCGAGGTCCGATGACACCGCCTTGCCCAGCCCCTTGGATACACCGAGGCCAGCCGCCCGTCCGCCGATCCCGCCCGCACTCCAGGTCAGCGCACTGGTCCCGACCTTTCCCCAGTCGATCGGGCCGCCGGGATCGGAGATGAACTGGATCCCGAGATCGGCCATGGCACCGTGCATACCGGCCTTGGCCCCGGCCCCGGCCAGACGCACACCGCCGACCGCGGCCTTGCGGGCCAGCGAATCACCGGCCCACTTATCCATCTGCAGGCCGATCTTCTTGAGATAGGGCTTCAGCAGATTCCGCAGACCGGCCTTCGCCGCCTCCTCCGCCGCGAGTTCGGCCGCCTCCCGCTCGGTCAGGGCGAGGACTTCGCGGGAGATCGCCAGCTCCACCGATGCGGCCCCCATGCCGAAGGGCCACAGCTCCACGATCAAAGCTATGGCCGAATAGGCCGTCATTCCGGCGAATAGCGCCGACCACATCTGGTCCTGGTAGAGGTCCTTCATACCACCGTGGGTGTAGTCACCGAGATTCTCCAGTCCCGCAGCCACATTCGACACCGAGTTGTCACCGGCGAACTGCTTGTCGAACTCCTTTTTCATCTCGGCGGAGCCGTCGCCGCCCTCGTAATGTTTCAGTGCGGCATCGGTGGCTGCCTTCAACTCGTGCTCGAGCTTCCGTATTTCCTCCGCGGCCCATTTCCAGACCTCGCTGAGATCGTGCATGGGCGTCACGTGGCCGTTCGGATACGTCATGCCGAAATTCAGCGCAGTGAGAATCCAACTCGGAATCCAGCTCCACAGCGGAGTGATATCGATGAACATCTAGCGCCCCCTATATCGAGCTCACCAGCCCGACTCGGACACACCCGACGGTCTCTGGGGGGAATGTGTATGGTCCCACGGTGTCACATCGGTGAACACCATGGGCGGGTCCGCATCTGCGGCTTCCGCGCGACGGCGTGCGGAGGGCGGCGCGGTCGATACTTCGGGCCGGGCGGGCAGCATCTCGCGCAGATCGGGTAGTCCGGGGACGAACTCGGATAGCTTCGGTAGTCGCGCGGTCTGGGCGCGCATTTCATCGACCATCTCGCTCGTGCGCCGTTGGATCTGGGCCGCGGCGTCCTGTCCGGCCGTGGTGATGGCGGCGGCCAACTCGGCGTAACTCAAATCCGATACGTCATCGGTGAAGCGAGTCTGGATGACCACATTATTGGCATTGACCACCACGGCGACTCGTTTGCCCGCCGCATAGCCGGTCGCGGTGAGCAGAGCCTGCTTCTCCTGAGCTCGCGCAATGGATTCGACGCCCATCCGCATCATCTCCATGAGATCGGTGAATTGCCCGATCGAAATGTCGTCAGCCATCGAATCCTCCTAGCTCACCCCGGTACCCGACCACCCCGGTTCGGACTTCGCGCCGTCGGCGTCAGATGTTCTCGAAGTCGTCGTGGCCCGCATGATCGGTATCGGTCAGCGCCACGCCGGTGTCGGTCACGCCCTGCGAATAGTTCTGCAGTGTCTCGATTTGTGCCTTCAATACGCCGATCAGATTGTCGTGCGACGACTCGTAGCCGTTTTCTCCGGTGGCGAAATTCGGGCCGCGACCGTTGGTGCCCCAACTGCCCCAGTTCCACGTATTCACCGCATCCAGCCGCGAGACGATCGTCTGGATCTTGACGGCGACTTCGGCGAGGTCCGCCGACGGTTTGTTCAACCCGGACGGGCTCGCCCGGAAGCCTTCACTCATCTCGAATCCTCCTCCGAACCTGTGCTATAGCGCAATTCGATCACTGCATGGACGTCTGCCGTCCAAAATATGAAGTCCCGGCATACCGTCGGCGACCGGCTCCGGCCGACGCCCAACGGCACGAACATGATTCGACCGCGACACCACCGCTCCGGCCACCGTCAGCTGACGCATGGCGGCATCGATATCGGCATCCTCTCCGAAGGTGTCGGCCACCAATTCGCGGGTGATCTCGCCGCGTTCGACGGCAGTCAGCAAGCGCGCCACCGCGGTTCGCAGCCTGGGGCTCGGATCCGCCGACAGCAACCGGGCCACCGCCTCGATCGCGGTGTGGGTGTTCCAGATCTCCGGCATCGCCGCACCGCACTGCTGCACCGACGGTGATTCCCCGCTGCACCAGCGCTGGCCGTCCCACCAGAAGCAGAACGAGAGCAGGCCGACCGCCGCACGCGGGCTCAGCACCGCGTTGGTCACCCAATCCGGCGCTCCCGCATAGAGATTCGGCAGATCGACGCCGCCGTTATAGGCCGCGTTCAAGGCCGGTGCGTTCCATACGCCGCCCGACAGCACGGCGCGGCCGCCCGGCACGGTGTACAGCGTGGAGCCGCTGCTGCCGGTGCCCGCGCTCTCGAACCAGCCGTTCGTGGCCACCATGCGCGGACCACGATCGGACGAAACGGCGACGTGTGCCGCCGAAATCATCGCCCACCTGGCCCACAGCTGCGGAAACCGCGGAAACTCCTCGTCCACCGACCGGGCCGTCACCCCGCGAGCTCGGTCGGCGATAACCGCCGCCGCGGCCCGGCGCGGACGGCGGCACTGCCGCTCGGCGTGCCCCATATAGGCCGCGAGCCAGACCGGCAGGCGCGGACGCGGATGGGCCGCCACATCGGCGCGATAGGCCTCGGGACGGAAGAGCTGATCGGCGGGGAACGGCTCATCGCCGTAGTCGTAGTCGACCCCGATATCACCGGATGCGCTGGCCCACAACAGCAGTCGCCACCACGGCTCGGCACCGGATTCGGCGACCTCGGCGCGGTACCGACGCACGAGTGCCAGCACCGGCTCCGGCACCTCGAGGCGTGTCACGCGCAGCGGACCGGCGAACTCGACGCGCGCCGATTCGACGGTCACGGTCAGCGCGAAGACCGCGTCCAGCCGCCGCCAGCCGGGTGGGCCCAGTTCGGCCAACTCGTCGGCGATGTGCGAGATCAAGGTCTCGACCGGGTCGAGGACGATGTCCGTGACGCCGATCTGTCCGTCGCGCCCACCCGTCATCCGACCATCACCTCCCACGGAATCGCTACGCGCTGTTTGCTTCACTGCTCTCGTTCCTGTTACATCACAACCGATTCGGATCGCCCTGTTTCGGGCGTTCGGCAGTAGTCGCCATCGGTCCTATTTTCGATGGTGGCACGCGGATCGGCAGTCGTATCCCGATACCGCCGACGACTAGCTAAAGGGATTGTTAAGAATTCGAACCGGCCTCCGACCAGGGCATCTGCCGCCTCGGCGGTCGAATTATCCGGCGTCGAAATCCGATCGAAGTTTTTTCCTAAGGGACCGTTAGAACATCGGCCGACCCCTGGCAATGCGCTGTGACTACGCTCACAGTCGCCATTACTACGCCGGTAAGTGCGGCGCCAGAAGGAGATTCACAATGACTACGACACAACCCGTGGGCGAGCGCAGGGTCATCGCCAACGTGCTGCGTGGCTCCCTCGGCAATCTCGCCGAGTGGTACGACTGGTATGTCTACGCCGCGTTCAGCGTGTACTTCGCGCACAGCTTCTTCCCCAAGGGCGATTCCACCGCACAGCTACTCAACTCGGCGGCCGTCTTCGCGGTCGGCTTCCTGATGCGTCCGATCGGCGGCTGGATGCTGGGTCGCTACGCCGACCGCTTCGGACGCCGTGCGGCACTGACCCTCTCGGTGACGGTGATGGCCGCGGGTTCGCTGCTGATCGCGTGCACGCCCGGCTATCAGACGATCGGCCTGGCCGCCCCGGTGCTGTTGGTGCTGGCGCGGCTGTTGCAGGGGCTGTCCCTCGGCGGTGAATACGCCACCAGCGCAACGTATCTGTCCGAGGTGGCATCGCCGGGTAAGCGCGGGTTCTATTCGAGCTTCCAGTACGTCACGCTGGTCGCGGGTCAGCTGGTCGCACTCGGCGTGCAGATCGTGCTGCAGCACATTCTCAGCGACGCGCAGATGAACAACTGGGGCTGGCGCATTCCCTTCCTGATCGGCGCGGGCGGTGCCCTGCTGATCATGTGGCTGCGGCGCAGCATGGACGAATCCGAACAGTTCCGTGCCGAATCCGATCGCTCGGCCCGCGGCTCGCTGCGCGTGCTCGCGCAGTATCCGCGCGAATGTCTGATCGTTTGTGGGCTCACCCTCGGCGGCACCGTCGCGTTCTACACCTACACGACCTACATGCAGAAATTCATGATCAATACCGCGCATATCTCCAAGCCGACCGCGGCCTGGATCAACTTCATCGCACTGCTGGTCTTCGTGGTGCTGCAGCCGCTGGCCGGAGCGCTGTCCGACCGGATCGGACGGCGCAAGCTGCTGATCTTCTTCGGCATTGCCGGAACCTTACTGACCGTGCCGATCATGACCGTGCTCGCGCACACCCGCAATCCGATCGGCGCATTCGGGCTGATGATGCTGGCCCTGGTGATCATCACCGGCTACACCTCGATCAATGCGATCGTGAAGGCCGAACTCTTCCCGACCCGGATCCGGGCGCTCGGCGTCGGCCTGCCCTATGCGCTGACCGTGGCGATCTTCGGCGGTACCGCGGAAACCATCGCGCTGGCATTGAAGAAGGCCGATCACGAATCGTTGTATTTCTGGTACGTCGCGGCCTGTATCGCGATCTCGCTGACGATCTACTACTTCATGCGCGAGACCTCGAAGAACTCCGCGATCGAGGCCGAGGCCGAGACCGGCGCCGAGGTGACCGTCCATTGAGGATGGCAATGCGCAAACGCCTGCGCGCCGAACCTTCGCTTTGCAAGGATCGGCGCGTGCGGCTTGTGCTGGTGGAAGACGATGACGGGGTGGGCGACGCGCTACAAGCCGCGCTCACCGCCCGCGGTTACGTCGTCGACCGCAAGCGCCGCGGCGCGGACCTACTGCGCACACACCGTGACTACGACGCGGTGATCCTCGATCTCGGACTGCCCGATATGGACGGTCTGGAGGTTTTGCGGCGCCTGCGCGAGGTCAGCTCGGTGCCGGTGTTGATCCTCACCGCACGGGCCGGGGAGCGCACCATTGTGCTCGCGCTGCGCTCCGGTGCGGACGACTATCTGGTGAAACCGCCGCGCATCGCGGAGCTGGTCGCGCGACTGGAGACGGTCACCCGGCGCGTCGTCATCCACACCTCCCCCGTCGAGGCGGTCGTTTCCCACGATGTGCGAGTCGACCTGATGGCCCGGCAGGTCGAAGTGGCCGGTGTGCCGATCATGCTCACCCACAAGGAGTTCCAGCTGGTCCGGATCCTGGCGGAGCGACCGGACACCGCCGTGAGCCGCCAAGAGCTGATGGACCGCATCTGGGGCGATTCGTCGGCCTCGGTATCGCGGGCGTTGGATGTGCACATGGCGGGGCTGCGCGCGAAACTCGATCGCCCCGGTCTGATCACCACCATTCGTGGCTTCGGCTATCGCTGGAGCACCGATGGCGGCCCTCAGGCCTGAACGGATCCGTGCCGCTGCTGGAAGCGCTGCTCGAACTCGGCGGCATAGACCGACGGCGCGACCGATGACGAAGACTGTTCCAGCACACCGTCATCGGCGACATAGAAGATCGCCCGACCGATCGAGATCTCACCGGGTTCGGTCGGCACGTACACCATCCAGCCGACATTGATCCGGTCCGCGCGCAGATTCTCCAGCGGATAGCCGGTGGTATCCATATTTTGGTCCAAAATGTACTGCCGGACCTGCACCATCGCGGCGTCCCGCGAAATCGGCTGCGGCAGTGTGATCGTCACACCGGCCAGCGTGAGCTGGTAGAGGGCGCTATCGATATCGAAGGTGCCATCGTCGCCGAAGACCTCGACGAGCGTATCGCGGGTGACGACACCGATTTCCGCGGCCGACACCAGGTTGGCCACCGCCGCGCGCTGCCCATCGGTCGGCTCGTCGGCCACCAATCCGGCGACCACACCGGCCACGGTATCGGAGGTCCAGATGCCGGGCACCGCATCGCTGAGCGCGACCGCGGACGGCGAGTCACCGCGATACCACCTGCCGCCGTCCCACCAATAGCAGAACGACAACAACCCGCTGGCCGCACGGGGATTCAGCACCGGATTGGCGATCCACTCCGGCGCACCGGCGTACAGCCGCGGCATCGGCGCACCGGCGTTGTAGACGGCATCGAGTTCGGCCGCGTTCCACACGCCACCGGACAGTACGGCGCGACCGCCCGGCAACGCATACAGCGTCGACCCGCTGCGTTTGGCTCCTTCGAACCAACCGAGTGCAGGCAAAACCCTTGGCCCCCATTGGGATCCGGCGGCGACGAAGGCGGCCGCGATGACCGCCCAGCGGGCCGACAGCACCGGGAAGGCCGGAAAGTCCTGCTCCGACAGCACCGGTCGCACGCCAGCTTCCCGGTCCGCGCGCGCCTGGGCGGCCGCGATGAGCGCCGGGCGCGACTGCCGGTCGGCGTGGCCGACATACGCCGCCAGCCATACCGGCAGCTTTTGGCGTGGATATGCCTGCAGATCCGCGGCGTAGACCTCGGGCGGGAACAGGTGGTCGTCCGGGAAGGGCTCGTCGCCGTAGTCGTAGTCGACCTCGATCTCGCCGGTGCTCGCCAAGTTGATCAGCAGCCGCCACCAGGGGCCGTCGCTCAGTCGGGCCGCGAGGTGCCGCTGTTCCCGAACCAGTGTGAGCACCTCGGGAGCGGGCTGGGCACGGGCCTCGCGCTGCTCGTCGTCGGCGAAGGTGACCAGCGCGAATTCGGCGGTGGTCGTCATGACGAAGACAGCGGCGAGGCGGAGCCAGCCCTGCGGGCCACCGGAGGCGAGTGCGCGGGCGATCCGGTGGATGAGTTGTTTGGCCTGCTCGGCCACGTCGACCGGGGGTTCGTCGAGGGTGAAGCCGATATCGGGGGCGTCCTCGTCGACGGGGGTGTCTTCGCCGGGGGTATCTTCCGTGCGGTCGTTGTCGGTGGCTTCGAAGGCCTTCATGAACTCGGCCATGAATTCCGCGTCGCCGGAAGCGTCGGGTACGGCCTGCTCTTGGTTCGGCTCGTTCGCCTGGTTGTCGTTCGCCCGGTTGTCGGGGGCCTCGCCGTCAGGTGTGGTCACGTCGCCGCAATCTCCCTCATCTGCGCACCGCGCGCCGTGGACCGCGCACAGTGCCCGAGCAATTACCGTTCCTATCCTGGCACAGCGCCACGACACACGATTCCGGAAAGCCCAGGGCTTAACCGATCCTGAAGGTAGAGCTTTGGAAGGCCGCTCGGGAGGATGCTCATGGGCAATTCCGACCTTGCTGCCCGCGTGTTCATCCGGCAGGGCATGTTCGTAATGTCGAGCAACGCATCGGGATTCGCGAACAACATCACTAGCCCGGGAATTCACCGGCATCGGCGACAGTGCGATCTGGAGATGAAGAAGGGCGCTCCGACTTGCGATAATCCTTCTTGCTGAGGAAAAAATCATCGCAAGTGAGGAGCACCCTTCCGGTGCGGAAGTCCATCTCGCCGTATCCGGTGTTGGCTGTGGACGGTGCTGGTTCGGGGACTGCATCGCTGGCCGTGGCGGTGCTGCTGGTGCGCACCGCTGAGCGGATCGGCCTGGTCAAAGGCTTGTCGAAGGCGTTGGCGCCGTGGCGTAAACCTCTCGCCACGCACGATCCGGGCAAGATCGTGCTGGATCTGGCGGCGTCGCTCGCGCTCGGTGGCGACTGCGTGTCGGACCTGGCGGTGCTGCGGGCGAACCCGGTGTGTTCGGGCCGGTCGCATCGGATCCGACGGTGCCGCGTCTGGTGACTGTCCTGGCGGCTGATACACCGAAAGTGTTGGCGGCCATCGCTTCTGCGCGCGCGGATGCATGTGCGCGGGCGTGGATTCTGGCCGGCGAACGCGGCACCGGTCACGTCTCGACGCTGAGCATCCGCTGCTGATCGATCTCGATGCCACCTTGACCGACGCGCACTCGGAGAAGGAGAAGGCGGCACCGACATTCAAGCGGGGCTTCGGTTTCCACCCGTCGTGGGCATTCATCGATCACGGCGAGACCGGTACCGGCGAGCCGGCCGCGGCCATGCTGTGAGCCTGTTCCCCCACCCGTGCTGGGATGCTGCGCAGCTTGTTTCGGATCGGTGAGACGGCGTGGGTTGCTGCCGTCACTGCCCATCTCCCAGGCCTCACTCCTGACTTGGACGCTGAATCACGGGTGAAACGAGTGAAGAGGATCCTCATGTGGTCGGGGGGAGAACGACGGGTGCCCGGTCGAATCGTCGGTGAGTGGTCGGATGTGGCTAGTAATAAATGCCATCCGCTCCGGAATCCAACTCGGAGATCACCTGGCAAATGGCGGAGCTGGTCAGGTACCAGCTGGACGATCGAGTCCTGCCGGTCAAGGCAATGCTCATGTTGACCAACAGGACTCGGCTACTCCTTACGTGGTGTATTCCGCGCTGCAATCGCCGTTGGTGGAGTGGTTGCTGAGCTCACCCAGCCCCCGATTGCTCGACCTCAGCACCAAGGCGAGGCGGCCCGATTCCGTCAAGGTATTGCGCAGGAGGTACTCGTTGTCCGGTCCCTGCACGCGGGTAGTGGTTTCCGCGTTTCCGCTGCGACCGGTGTCGAGGTTGGACCAAGTGAACGAGAAGCGCTGCTCGTACTCTGTATCCGATTGTGCGTCCGTGTGAACGTACAAGTTCAGGATGCCTGAATTGCCGGGCTCCGCACTCACTACAGTGGATGCCGTGCGCTGAGCATTATCGGGGGTGAGGAAGGTGAACCGGCAAAGTTCCACAGCCCCGGGGGCCGGAACTGCGAATGCTGCGGGTGCGCTACCAACTGTTGCCAAGGCTGTGCACCCGACGGCTGCGATGCCGAATAAAGCTGAACGCATATGTGATTTCATCGAGACTTCCCGTCGAATGAAGGTGAATCTGAACTACTGGACACGCGCCACGAGACCCGCCCCCAAGACTCCTCACGCGAGACCTGATCTCGCCCGAGGCGAACCACGCACAGCGTAGCAAACATTCGTCGATATCCTGCTCAGTCCTGTGCGCCGGATCGGAAGTCACGCAACGGCGTTGGAGCGGAAACTCTGTCGCTCGGGTACCAACCCGCTGCGATCATCGAGGCTCATCATCGTGACACCAACCAGCTCCGCGTCACCGTCGTGCTGGGCGGCAACAGAACTCCCGGAGTTACCGCAGAAGCCACGCTGGGAATCGGCAAAGGTGTTGTACCAGAACAGCTCGCGCTTGACCCCGTCCACTCGAACCCGTCGCGAGGGAAACGACCCACGACGTCACGGGCTACCGGACAATCTCTGACAATGTGGACAACTGCACAATTCCCCTCGCCACGGCCAATAATAGGTCTTGATCGCAAAGACCCTATTGTGCAAATCACTAATCCAGCGGCGCATAATTAGGCGGGGGTTGCGAAGGCGTCCAGTTCGCGGACTGCGCGGGTGTCGCTCCAGGGCGCCAGCAGTCGCCGAGTCTCTGCATATTTCTCCCGAACTCTCGGTGAGGTGTTCGTCCGGGAGAGTGCCAACGCCTGCTTCGCGGCTGCCACAGATCGATCGAGATCCAGCGGTGCGGCGATTCGGGAGAGGCGCAGTAGCGTCAACGCTCGGTGGCGCGTCGCGTGTTCAGGGATGAACTGCAGCGATTCCTCGACTGATTCCGCAGCACCACGCCGATCACCCGTCGCTTCCAGTACTGAGCCTGTGACATCGCTGGTTACCCATCCCGCCATCCAATACGCGTATGAATCGTCCGGTGTTGTCTCCGTGATGTGGTCTCCGGAAACGGCTTTCAATTGCCTTCGGGCGTCTTGTCGCCGATTGGCGTGTGCGAACGCTTGTGCAGATCGCAGCGCCCGGTAGTCCGCCATTCTGCGATCACGGACCTTGATATCCAATGCTGCATCGGCGTAGTCGGCCGCGTCGGCGTAGCGGCGGGTCCACACGGCGAGGTCGGTGCGATGCACCAAGATTCCGGCCTGGACGTCTGTATCGCCCGCGTTTTCGGCATGCTGGAATGCCTGCGCGAACAGTGCGTCGGCCAACTTCACGTCGCGCTGATCCCATGCGGCCCAGGCTGAGGATGCTACAGCTTCGGCGGTCAACTGAGACAGTTGTGGCTTCAGTAATTCGGGGCACGCGGGCAACAGAGTCAGACAGGTACGCGCCATCGCATCCACCAGGGGCTTAGCAGCATCGGATCCGAGCGAATCATCCAGCAGCATTCCCGCATGAACCGTAGTTCGAAGATGATCAATAGCCGCTGGGGACACCGTCGGCCGGGCTGTTCCGGCGGTCGCGGCCAGCGCTGCCGTTGTCATGAGGAATTGTCTGCGGTCCACATCGGTCTCCTCGGCCAACACTTCGAAGCGCGCCCGCGCCACAGGGTCCAGTGTCACCCAAAGCGTGTCGAGTGCAAGCTGCGCGGCAGCGTTGACGCTGGATTCCCCTCGCTCCCAACCGGAAATCGTCCGCTGCCCAGCGTCGATCAGTCGGGCGAAATCCCGCTGGCTCATGCGCAACGCCGTCCGTAGTGCTCGAACAGTTTCACCGGTCCACTGCGTGGTCACCGCCGCCCCTCGCTAAAACTCGCTCAAACCTGCGTCTTCCCGCTCTGCGCTCCGCATCGTCCCAGGTCCAGGGTGGATACGTACCAGGAATGAGGAAACCAATACTCCTAGATGTGCGACGAACAGGACTGAGCCGATGCCCCTGAACGCTTCAACGATTACCGCGTCCCGCGCCACACCGTCCGCAGCGGTTACCGAACTCCCGGACTGTCGAGTATCTGGCCCTGTCGCACAATCCTTCGGTTCGCGAGGGTGACGAAAATGCATGCGACAGAACGAGACACATTGCGGAACGAGAGTGGCCCGCTGAAGGCGGTCGGACTCGTGCGGGCCGAGGTGTCAGGGGTGGAGGCGCCTCGGCATGCGGAAGCGGTGCAGCGGCATGCACGGTTGCTGGGCTACCAATATGTGTACACGGTGCGGTCCCCGCATGACACCCCAGATCCGATCGGGTACGCCCTCGGTATCGCGGCCGGGCTCGATGCGGCCGCGATCGTGGTCTACGACCTGGCTCAAGTCGACGATCAACCGGCGCGGGTGTGCGAGGACTTCGATCTCGAAACCGTCTGCCCCGCAACCACATGGGCAAGGGTCGCGCACCGGGCCAACGCCGAGATGGGACCGGCGTGATGAGCGAGCGCACGATCGTCACGCCGCCGAGGGTCTGCGCGTATGCCGATGTCGAGTTGGCGCACGAGCAGATGCGCGAGCATCGCGCCTGCCAGGTCGGTCGATGCGTGTGGAAGACGGCGGCGTACTACACGCTGGTCCATGCGGGTCGGCTCGCGCCGCAATCGTTGACGCCGCGCGAGCGTGCATTCGCGCGAGGGCTCGAGTTCCCACCGCTGGACCGCGAGTTATGCGGAGAGGGCGGGCCGACAGCACGAACGCTGCGTGAGGTGCTGGACAAACTCACCGAGTTTGGCCCTGCCAGTTCCCAGTACAGGTACGGGCGTTGACAGCGGCGGCCACGGGTAGGCGATTCCGGACTCCGAGATGAGCGAGTATCACACCGAGGTGGACGACTGGCAGGCAATCTGGCGGATTGACCAGCGCTGTATTCGAATATTGTTGGTACACAACATCTTGGAATCAACAACGCTGATGTCTGCTCCTACCTCGGACACCGCGCCGGACCTGGTCCAGATGCGCGAGCGGTTCCCGAAGCTATCGCGATTGTGGGATGCGATACGCCATGAGTACTGGTCTGAACTCCGTGCGTCCCAACAGCATTCATAAGAAGTCGCGCAAATTGGGTTCCGAGTCGGCCCGGGATGCGGTGCAGGCACGGGCCTGGCGATCACGAAGTTGCTTCCAACCAGGCCGCTCCATCGAGCCCGCACCCGCCTGACCGACCCACTCGAATTCGTTGGCGTTTCCGCGTGGAGCCGGCGATGATCGGTGGGTGGAGGTCACCACCTCGGACGGCGGTTCCTGGCGAATCGGAACCGACGCGGAGAGCGCATGGATCGCGGACGGTACGTCGGCCGGCCTGACCATCAGCTCCGCGATCCCGCCGGTCTTCGACAGGTACGCCACGATTGTCGTGCCGGAGGACGACGACGTGGCGTGGGAAGCGCTGGACCGAGCGCTGGTGTCGGTTCTGCGCATCGAGTCTGCGAACCAGCGTTGGTGGTTGGGATACCTCGATAACGGCGTCGACGACGTCGTCTTTCCCGAAGCTCCCCGGGTGACCCTGTATGCCAATTGGCACTACGTGCTGGTCGAGGCGGGGCCGGAGCAGGCGCTCACCTGGCGCAAGCTGACTTGGCGTCAACGCCGTAGCCTGCCCGACCTAATTTTTCCAAGCAACCGTTGCTGGCTGGTATCGCGGTTGTTCGACGACGACTGGATCTGCGTCGGCGGTCCTACCGGACTGGTACACAAGCTTCTTCGCCATCCCGACCTCGAGATACGTCGAGTGGAACTCGGGCAGGACGCGACTCCCCCGGGCCACATCGCGATATAGCCACGGATTCGGGGTAAGGCGCGGGCGAGGATCGACGACGTTGCGGACGGAGAGAGTCCGGCTGCCGCGCCAAATTCGCTCTCGCGCAGAGCTTCTGATTTTCGGCCCGACATGTCGTGCCGAGCGTCGGCATATGAGGGTGTCGAAAGTGTGCGTGAGCTCCGCTGGCCCGACGCGAGTGCAGTTAGCGAGGGATACGCGGCTATAACCGGGCCAGCTTCGCCCACGCCGAGAGTATTGCCCACCACCAGCGAATCCGGGCGAGCACCCCATGCTCGACCGGTGCACGTGGGTCAGCGGGTGAAGATCTGGGTGCGGCGTGTCGGGGTGGCGCAGACGTCGTGGATCAGGCGGCCGAGGTCGAGTTCGGGTGGGAGCGATCGGTACAGCAGCTGGCAGACCACAGTGCCGGAGGCCGTGACGGCGAAGCGGGTTTGCCGGTTCGCGAGGGGCTCCCATTCGGTGGCGACGAGTGGGCCGTCGAGATTGATCGTGTTCGCACCGACCCGCAGCGCAAGACCGGATCCGTCGCGATAGAACACCACGGATACGTCACCCAGATCGCCGTACACACCGACCTGCGGACCGATGCCCCCGCCGACCGCCCGCAGCGCACCGGTCTCCGGGTCGAAGTGCGCGGGCACACCGAATCCGGAGAACGGTTGCACGAAAAGACTGGTGCCATCACCATTTTGGACGCCGCGATACCGAATTTTGTTGTTTGTCGGCCGATTTCGATTGGTCGATGATGGTTGGTTGACAGGCGGCATCATCGGCGGGGTCGAAGACGGATCCGATTGTTGCGTGTTACCGGCGTAGGTCTGCTGCTGCGTGGAACCGGAGTGGTCCTGGTGCTGCGTTGAATCGGGGTGCTCCGGTTGCTGTGGCATGTAGGGGTGCGCCGGTTGCTGCGACGAATCGGGCCAGCCGGAACCAAGCGGGTCGGATGGTGCAATCGGCGGGGGCAGATGTGGGGGCTCCGTGGGTTGCGCAGGCGATGACGGCGGCATCGGCGACTGCGGATGCGCCGGATCGTACGAGCCCGGCGGCGTCGACGGATCCTGCCATGGGAAATTCGGTGGGGTCGGGTGGGCAGGCAGGCGCGGCGCGGTCGGTGGGTCCGGGAGCACAGGAGGTGTCGGCGCGACTGGCAGCACCGGAGGCGTTGTCGGAAGCGTCGGCGGCAACGGATGCGTCGGAGTTGTCGGCGACACTGACGAATGCGGAGGCACGGGCGGTTTCGGAAGTTCCGGCACCGCCGGAGGTTCCGGCACCGTCGGTGGGAGCGGAGGTGTCGGCGGCACCGGCACATACGGCGGCACCGGCAGATCCGGAGGGACCGGAGGCGTGGGTGGAACCGGAGGTTGCGGAGGCACCGGCGGCTGCGGAGTCGGCGGTACCGGAGGCACCGGTGGGACCGGCGGGGTCGGGGGTTGCGGAGGCACCGGCGGTTTCGGCGGTACCGGCGGGACCGGCGGGGTCGGGGGTTGCGGAGGCACCGACGGCTGTGGAGTCGGCGGTTGCGGGGGTACCGGCGGTTTGGGCGGCACGGGCGGCTTCGGCGGCACCGGGTGCTTCGGGGGATGCGGCGTCGTCGGGGGGTGTGGCGTTACCGGCGGGTTCGGCGGCGTCGGCGGGTTCGGCGGCGTTGGGGGATGCGGCGGCCGGGGTTCCGGTGGGTGCTTCGGTAGCGGCCACGTCGGATCGAAGGGGGATCGGCGCGGTGGATCAGGCAGATCATATTCGTCGTATTGCCTTGGCGGATGCGGGATATGGGAACGCAACCGCGAACCCGGCAGCTGCGACTGCGGCGCCGAATCCCCCGAATGCCCCTGCCCAGGCGGAGGCTCCTGCCCACCGGGCGGCTCCTGCGCACCGCCCCGACCCGAGCGCCCCGCACTCTCGCCGTCGCCGCCATCGCGCCCCCGCCGCGCACCCCCATCCGACGACTCCCCCTCACCCGCACGATCACGACCGGCCGCGCCTTCGGACGACTCCTCATCACCCGCACGATCACGACCAGACGCATCGTCGGCGGACGCCTCAGCGCCGACGGGATCCCGCCCCGACGTACTGTCGGACGACTCTCCAGTGCCGCCGCGACCGCGATGTACACCCCCCTCGGACGGTTCTCCGGCGCCCGCGCGATCACGACCGGCGGTGCTCCCCAACGGATCCTGACCTTGTTCGGGCGCGGGGTGGGACTCAGACCGGCTACCTGTATCCCCGGTGGCCCGCTGCTCATCGCTTGCCGGATCACGACCTGGCGGGGGCTCCAACGGATCCCGACCACGTTCAGACGCACCGTCTGTCGCCAACCGACCATCAGCGCCACCCGACTCAGTGGATTCCGCACCCTCGCCAACCGAGGACACATCCCCTGCCGGCGGCAGTTGATCGGTTGCCGGATCACGATCCGGTGCGGGCTCCGACAGATTCTGTTCCCGCCCAGCCGATCCATTGTCGGGGTCGGCGGGCGGGAGGGGTTGGGTGGTGGATGGGTCCTCGGTGTGGTCGGGGGCCGAATGCGGTTCGACGGGCGTCGATTCGGAGGATGGATCGGGATGGGGTTGTTGCGGAAGGTGGTTGGTTGCGGCGCTCGGCAGCTCGGATGAATGGGGGCGTGGGGGGAGGTGGGGCTGGTGGTCTACGCGGGGTGGGGCGTAGGGGATCTTGGTGCGCCAGTCGGTGCGGGGTGGGCGGTTGGCGTTCCAGTCGAAGCCGATGCGGATGGCGTGCTGGTTGGCGTCGTGCCAGGCGGCGATCGGGTTGCGGTGCAGGTAGTTCGATTCGGCGAGGGCGTCCTGTAGAAGCAGGATGTCTTGTGGGAGTGGGTTTCCCGCGATGAGACGGTTCCAGGCCTCGGCGACATCGGCGACGGCGTCGAGCGGGCGGCGGCGCAGAATGCCGTCCTCGGGGTCGTGCACCAGATGCGGGTCACGCATGAGGTGGTTCTTGATCTGCTCGATGTCGGCGCGGGTGAAGGTCGGGGTCGAGCCGTCGAGTCGGTCCGCCACCAAGCGGGTCAATTCGGCGCGGTCGGTGTCGATACCGTCGAGCCGAGCGCGGACGTCGTCGACCAATCGTCTTGCGTCGCCGGGCTGTTCGTCGCGCAGCTGTCCGGTCAGCGCGTCAACGATCGGATCGAGATCACCGGAGCCGTCGAGCCTGCGAGCGATCTGATCGACGATCTCCGCGGCACGCACGGTACGCGCCGCGCCTTCCGCATCCGGATGCGTCGCGAGGTGACCGGCGATGGTGTCGATATCGCTGTCATCGGCGCGGAACCGTCGATATTCGGTATCGGCCCAGTCCTGCACTCGCGCCCAGGCCGCCTCCTGATCGCGCTGGCGCTGCTTGAACTCCTCCGACAGCTCACCGCGATCGGGCACCCGATCCTGCACATCCCATTCGCGCGCCATCGGCTGCACATCGGCGGCGCGCGGCCGGAAGTAGGGGTGCCCCTTGAATCCCGGGCTGATTCGACCCGGATGGTCCTTATCGCTGAACCAGGTGAAGCCGGTGAGCTTCGCCGATTCGAGGACGATGCGCATGGTGTTGTAGAACACGCCCGCCATCGGCGGCTCGAAGGTGGGCACACCCGGATCGAGCGGATCCATACCGGGTATCCGCGGCAGCAGTTCCTCATCGATCGCACCGGGCGGCGGATCCAGGAACGGGTCGACGATGGACGACTGGAACGGATCGACCGCCCAGCCGCTCACGCCCTCGGGCAGCACCCGTGGCTCGAAAGTCTTTGGTACGCGGGGGCCTTGCCGGTTCGTCGTCCAGTCCGGGCGGGTCGGGTTGACCGGATGCCAGTTGCCCTCGCCGTCCTGCCATCGGGTCAGATGTATGCCGGGTGCACCTTCGCGCCAGCCCGCGGTGAGGTATTCGCGGCGCGGCGGCGCGAGATCGCGCAGCCGTACCGGCTCCTCGCGCTCGGCGACGATCTCGTGGTACTCGATGGTGGTCTCGGGGCGGGTCATCGCCTGTGCCACTGCGGAATTGCGGCGAATCGCATCGGCGAGCGCCGCATCGTGCTCCGCGCGCGGATGTTCCAGTGTGCCGCGCGGTGCCACCACGATGATCCGCGGTTGCTCGCCCTCGACCAGGCCCACTCGATCGGTGATCTGCCGGGCACCCGCCGCGTCGAAGGCGTCGCGGCACGCGCCGACCAGCTCGGCCATCCGGTCCTGGATGCGCGCGATCCTATTGTCCGCCTGGTTGACTCGATCGGCGGCCTCGCGCAGCAGGCGCAGCTGTCTGGTGTTCTCCTCGGTCGGCTCGAGCCGGTTCGCGGCATCGCGCAAGGTTGCATCGATCTCGCCGGGGCCCAACGCGTAGCGACTGCTTGCAGGTCGCTCGAAATGGTCGGCAGCTCGGTTCACGCCGAGCCGGTCGGCCAAGTCGTCACGCATGCCGCGCCATGGCTTGGCGGCGAGCACCTCGGCAGCGCGTTCAGCGCCCAATCGGTCGAGTTCTGCTCGGACATCCACCGAAAGTGGCTGGTGCGCAACGACATTTGCGCCTTCCAGGGCGGCGATGCGCCGATCCAGGTCGGCGAGCGCGGAATCGGCCTCGTTGAACCGTTCGGCGGCATCCTGCAGCTTGAACATGGCGTTCGCACGCTGGGTGCGTTCGACCGAACCCACCAATTCCGGTTCCGACCTGCTGGTTTCATCACCGGTACCGGCAATGTCCCTGGTGCCGACGATATCGCCGCTCAGCCGCCGCATGGTCGGTTCCAGGTTGTCCTGGTTCAGCGCGCGATCGGGATCGCGCAGATCGAAGCGCTCGGCCCGGTCATTGCGCTTGGCCCGCCAGAATTCGCGCTCGGCCGCTAGCGCCGCGCGTTCGCGCACCAACTCGGCGTGCACACCCTCCGGTGTGCCGGACAGTTCGATCGCGGCAATGGCCTCGTCGAGGCGCGTGACCTCGGCATCGACACGGTTGAATTCGTTGGCCGCGCGCTCGAGTGCATCGATACGCGCGTGCCGCGCCGCCTGCTCCTGGACCAGCATGGTCTTGTTGCGCAACTCTTCGAGCGTCTGCTCGAGCGGCTGACCGGGCCGCAGCCCCCGCTCGACATCGACGGGCAGCCCGTCGGCCCGGATGCGGCGCAGATCGCGCAATTCCTCGCGCTCGGCCACGGCCACGGCGCGTTCGGCGCGCAGCTGCTCGAGTTCGGCTCGGGCCTCGGGGGTGAGACCGTCCGTATCCCCAGTGCCGGGTGCGGATTCCGGTCCGTCCGCATCGGCGTGCGGCGTTTCGGATGGATCCGACTGCGCCACACGGTGTTCCGCGGGTGAACCGGCCGCTTCTGGTGCGACGGCGCCCGAGCCGGGGGTCTCCGGCCTCGCAGACCCCGAGCCGGACGACTCCGGCCGGACAGACCCCGAGCCAGGCGACTCCGGCCGGACGGACCCCGAGCCAGGCGACTCCGGCCGGACAGACCCCAACCCGGGAGAATCCGGCCTTGCGGCCCCCGACTCCGGCGACTCCGGCCTCACGGACCCCGCCCTTGACGAGTCGGGCCGCGCGTTGCCCGATGCTTCCGCCCTAGCGGACCCCGAGCCCGGCGTTTCTGGCGGAGTGGACGGATGGACCGGTGCGGCGCCTTCCTCAGGCGGGCGGATCGGAGTGACGGTGATGACGCCCGATTCGTCCACCACAACGTGGCGATAGTCGACATGAACGCCCTGATCGGCCAATTGACGGCGCACTTCGGCGGGCATGACCTGCTCCGGCGCCGATGATGGGGACGCGACGAGTACCCGCCGCCCGCCGGGCGCGATCCCGATGCCCTCGGCGACCATGTGGACTCGGTCGCCGGTCAACACGTCCCGGGACGCGAGTACCGCCGCGCTCTGTCGGGCCACGGTCTCGTCGGTGGCCGCCTCGATATAGCGGCGCAGTTCGTCCTGGTACGCGCTGGCGGCATCCCTGATGGCGGCGGCATCCCGCTCGGCCGCACGGAGATCGTCGAAGTGCTGCACCATTTCGGCGCCGGGGACGTTTTCCCGGTCTCGCAGCGCCTCGACGCGGGCCTCCGCCGTGGCGACCAAATCGTCGACAGCACGCTGTATTTCAAACGGGCTCAACCCATCCGGATCAAGCCCGAGCTGCCGGGCGCCCTCCGGAATACGGGGTTCCATGGCCTGACGGGCGGCCGTGGTCTCCACGATCCGAGCGACCAAGCCGGGCAGCGCATCACGCAATTCCTGCGTGACAGGCTCGTGTATCCACGACGGCCCGTCCTGCGGCCACCCATGTGAGTCCGGCTGATCGGGCTCCGGTTGCGCCGGAGTCGGCGGCTCCTGCGGCGGATGCTGCGATCCCCCATCACCCGCCTCGGAAGGCTGCGGCCGGTGCTCCGCTTCGGGCGCATCGAGCGGCCACACTCGCACATCCCGAGGCTCGCCGCGCTGATTGTCAGTACTGGCGCGCATCGGATCACCCTGCGCCACTTCGGAATCCGAGATCGGCTCAGCAGTCGGCCGCGCCTCGCCCTGCCACACCGGCGGCTCCGACTCGTGCAGCGCTCGGAGAGCTTCCTGATGACGGCGCTCGTTCTCCCGCAAGGCCTCCTCATGCCAAGCCTCGATCCGCTGCTCCAACGCATCGAATCCGACCTCGGCACGCCGCCAGGTCTCCTCGATGCGACGTACCGGATCGCTGGACTCGCTCGCACGCCGTGCATGCTCCTCGCCGCCCGCGTCGGACCGGCCCTCAGCGCTCGGCGGTCCCTGCTCACTCAGCGACTGGAGAGCCTCCTCGTAGCGACGCTCGTTCTCCTGCAACGCCTGCTCATGCCAGGCATCGATCCGATCCTCCAACGCATCGAACCCAGCCTCGGCACGCCGCCACGCCTCTTCGATACGTCGCAACGCATCGCCGGGCTCACCCGCACGCGGCGGCTGCCGCTCGCCGTCCGCGTCAGCACGCACCCCAGTCTCAGTGCCCTCCGGCTCTTGCCCACTCAGCGACTGCAGAGCTTGCTGGAAGCGGCGCTCGTTCTCCCGCAACGCCTCCTCGTGCCAAGCATCGATCCGACGCTGCAGCTCATCGAACCCGGCCTCGGCCCGCTGTCGCGCCTGCTCGATGCGCTGTAGCGGGTCGCCCGGCTCGTCGGCATGCGGCGGCGAATCCGCTGCGGACACGCTGTCCTCGGTGGCGTGCCACGCCGGCGGTTCAGATTCTTGCAACGACTGGAGGGCTTGCTCATGGCGGCGCTCGTTGTCCCGCAACGCCTCCTCGTGCCACTCGTCGATCCGACGCTGCAATTCATCGAACCCGTCCTCGGCACGCTGCCGGGCCTCCTCGATGCGTTGCACCGGATCGCCTGGTTCGTCGGCACGGGGTGTCGATGGGTTCGCCGCGTCGTCCGCTGCGCTATGCGGTGCCGACGGATCCGACGTGCTGTCCGCTGCGGAATGCGCCATGTCATCGGCGACCGCACGGCTCAACTCTTCGTTCAGGCGGGTCAGTTTCGCATCGGCTTCATCGAATCGTGCTGCCGCCGAATGTTGTTCACCGGTCGGATCCGAATTGGAGTCCGTCTCGTCGCGTGCGGCTCGCGCTTCTTCGCGGGCGACAAAGGCTTCGGCCCATTCGTCAGCAATGCGTTCGATTTCGGCCTGCCGCACCGCCGCATCGGGAATCTGTTCCGGCGCAACACCTTCTGGCTTGGGCTCACCCTTGGTGGCTTCGTTGCCGGACGATTCGGCCTGTTCATCCTGGTGGGTATCCGCCCCCAGGTCGGCGTCCGAACCGGTGGCTTCGGGGCGACGCGCGCCGCCACCGGAACCCGGGGTATCCGGCTTCGGCGCAACAGCACCCAACGGCGGTTCATCCGGCGGCAGTTCCGGCCCGCGCGCGACGGGCGGCGACCAGGCCGGGTCCGAAGCCAGGGTGTCCACCGCATAGGGGATTTCGGCGCGCCAGTCGGTGAGCGGCGGACGGTTCGCATCCCAGTGGAAGCCGAGGCCGATGGCGTGGGTATTGGCGGCCCGCCAGGTGGCGCCGGGATTGGCGCGCAGGAAGTTCGATTCGGCGCGGGCGTCCTGGAGCAGGACGAGATCGGCGGGCAGCGGTTCGCCTGCCATCAGGCGGTGCCATGCCTCGGCGACGTCGGCGAGGCGATCCATCGGTCGACGGACATAGGCGCCATTGGGATCGGTGTAGTCGCGCACCAGGTGTTCGTCGACCATCAGATGGTTCTTGATCTGCGCGATTTCGGCGCGGGTGAAATCCGGTACGTCGTGGCGCATGTGCTGGCCCAGGATCGCGGCAATGGCATCCGGATCGGCACCGGCACTCAGCAGTTCGCGAATGTCGGCGATGGTGTCGCGCACCGCGACCGAGTCGTCGGTAGCGAAGCGATCCGCGACATCGGCTGCGACGCGGTCGATGTCGTTATCGATCCGCCGCAGCTGCGCATCGACGTCGCGCGTCGGATCGATGCCCCGATCGGCGGTGAGCCGGTCCTGTACAGCGCCGACCACATCGCGCGCTGCGGCCTGCTGCTGGGCCCGCCGATGGGCATCCAGGCCGTCGCCGATCCGGTCGATATCGCTGTCATCGGCGAGGAACCGGTTGTACTCGGCGTCGGCCCAGTCCTGCACCCGACGCCAGTTGGCCGCGTCGCGATCCCATTCCCGTTGCAGCCCTTTGGAAATCTCCACCCGATCGGCCGGATTGCCGTGCTCGGCCGGATCCCACGGCCGGTGCATCGGCTGAACATTGCGCTCCGGCCCCGCGAACCAGTCATAGTTGCGGAAGACGGTGCCGAATGGCGGAATCTTCTGCAGCCAGGGCCGGGCCTGCACCCATTCACCGATCTCCGGATGACGCTGGATCCAGGCCTTCACCGCGGGATGCTGCGGGGTCTGCGCGGCCATCAGGATCAACCGGGTGATGTTGTAAGCGTCGTTGCCCCAATGCTGTTCGAAGATGGCCGTTCCCGGCGGCACTCCGGAGGTGTCGTAGCGCGATGGCGCCTGCGGCATGTGTACAGGCAGCGTGCTCTCCGGGACCTCGCCCGGCGGGACGTCATCGGTGGGCAAGGTGATGTCGTTGACGACATCCTCCATCGCCCAACCGCTCACCCCGTCCGGCGGATCCTTCGGGGTGAACTTCTTGGGCACCGTGCCGCCGTCGCGATTGCCCACCCAATCCGGTCGGGTCGGATCGACATGGTGCACAACACCTTCGGCGTCGACCCAGGACGTCATGTCCATGCGCCTGCCGTTGTGCCAGCCGGTGCTCAGGCGGCGGATCTCCGGCGGCGCCAGCTGCACCGTTCTGGTATTGCCCGCGCGATCGGCGAGCACCTGACGGTATTCGACGCGGGTCTCGGGGCGCACTATCGCCTGCGCGACGGCAGGGTCACGGCGCAGCGCATCGGCCAGCGCGTGATCATGATCCGCCCGCGGCGACGCGTGGTCGCTGCGCGGACCGAATACGATGATGCGCGGCCGCTCCCCCTCCACTATGCCGACCCGGTCGGTCACCATCCGCCCGCCTTCGGCCTCGACCTGCTGACGCCATACGCCTGCGGCCCGTGCCATTTCGTCCTGCAGGTGGCCGATGCGATTGTGTGCCTGGTTCACATCGTCGGCGGCGTCGGCCAGTGCGTCGATCTCGCGCATTCGGGCGCGGTATTCGTCCTCGTACAATGTGGTTTCCGCGGCCCGATCGCGTAGTTCGGCGATGGTGTCGGGCAGCCGATCCGGTTGCAGCGCCGCCTCATCCGGATGTCCCGAGTCGTCGACGACGCCGAGGCGGACGGCGAGATCATCGCGCATGCTGCGGCGGGGTTTGATCTGGCGCAGTTCCTCGGCGCGTTCGCGCGCCATCCGGTCGATTTCGGCGGCGCCGTCCTCCGAGGGTGGCCGGTGCCGCGCGACGCCCTGGTCCTCGAGTTCGGACAGCCGCTGGTCGATCCCGCGGATCTGGTCGTCGAGGGATTCGAAATCCTCGGTCGCCGCGATCAGTTTGCGCAGCGCCTCCTCGCGACGACCCTGCTCATCGCCTTCGACCGGACTGCGTACCTGACGGTTCGCCTCCTCGAGTCCGCCCTCCACCTCGACGACATCGGTGCGCGCGCGGGTGTGCAGCGCCTGGATCGCCTCGTCACGCGAATCCGGATCCCGCCGCACCCATTCGGTCGAATCATCCAGCCCCATATTGGCGGCGCGCTCATTCGCCTTGGCCCGCACGAACTCTCGCTCGCGCACCAGATCCTGCCGCTCCTGCAGCAACCGGTCGTACTCGTCGACCAACCCGACCCGCGCCGCGAGCTCACCCACCTCGGCATCCACCCGCACGAATTCCGGTGCGAGCCGCGCGAGTTCACCGATGACGGCTCGATCGGCATCGGAAATCAGACGCCTGCCCGCGAATTCGGCAATGGCCGCCCGAATCCGCCGCGGCGTCCACGCATCCGGATCCTCTTGCGACGGCAGCCGATCCGCCAACTCCCGCACCCGAGCCGCAAGCGCGTCCCGCCGCGCAACCGCATCAGCATGCGCCCGCACAGCCTCATCATGCGCATCCCCGGCCGCCCGCCCCTCGGCCCCCGAATCACCCTCTCCCGGAACCTCCTCGCGCCCAGCCGGAACCTCCTCGCGCCCAGCCGCTTTCGACTCACCCGAACCAGCTTCCTCCGGCTCGATCGGCCCGGCCGCCTGTGGCTCATTCCGACCGGACGCCGGGGGTTCATTCGGCTCGGACGCATCCAGCTGCCTACGCTGGGCCGCCTCCGACTCGTTCCGGCCAGCCGCCTCCGACTCGCTCTGTCTACCCGATTCCGGCCCGGCTGGTTCTGTTCCTTCCCGCCCGTTCCGCTCAGCCGGTTCCGACTCGGACCCATCCCGCTCACCCCGGCCGGACGCCTCTGCCGCAGTCCGACCGGCAGCCCGTGGCTCGTCTCGGCTGGACGCGACCGGCTCATCCAACGCGGATGCGTCCGACTGCCTCGGCTCGGCCGATTCCGGCTCGCTCTCCTCAGCCGCTGCCGGCTCGCTCTCCTCGCCTGTTGGCAGCTCGCGCGCTTCCCGCTCGTTCTGTCCGACAGCCTCCGGCTCGACTGGACCGGATGCCAGGGGTGCATCTGGCTCGGATGCGTCCGGCTCGTTTCGATCGGACGGCGACGGTTCGTCCGGGCTGGATGATGGTGGGGCTGGGGGTTCGGCGGGGGGCTTCTTGGAGCCGCCACCAGCTTCTGCCACTGGGTCGTTATCGGGGTGCGGTGTCGCCGGTTCCGGACGGCTGCCGGGTATCGGGGCAGCCGGGACGGAGTGCGGGTCAGGGGAAGGCGGCTGTGGTGCCACTGGCCCGTCGTCGGTGCGCGCGGTCGTGGTATCCGGTTGGTCGACGGAACCGGGCTGTTTCGGAGTGGACTGCACGTCTTGCGACGGTTGCGAATTGTGGTGGGGCTGTGCGATATCGGAGCCGACAGGCCACAGTTCGACGGGGACCGGGAGGGCTCGGTTGACGAACTTGACCGAACTCGACGCGCCTGCTCGGGCTTCCTCGACCAGGAGGCGGTGCAGGACCTGGGCGGGTTCGGATGCGTTGTCGCCGTAGCGCTCGACCTCGCGGAAGGCGTCGGCGAGGGCTTCGCCGGGGTCCAGGTTGTCGCCGTCGAAGCTGTAGCGGGTGAGTTGGTCGACCCAGGCGCGGAAATCGGCCTCGGTGGGGTTGGCGCGGGTGGCGAGGTAGTGGTCGCGCAGCGCGTCCAGCGCCCGCTGCTGTGCGCGGCCCTGTCCGGCGTAGTCCAGTACATGGCCGAGTTCGTGCACCATGACGCCGTATACGGGGCGGTCCGCGCCGATGATCCGCATCCCATCGCGGCTGGTCTTCGACGCCAGCGTGTCCGGATCGTGGCCCCATGACTGCCCGCGCGCCGATTCCTCCAGGATGATGATCGACGGGGTCACCTGCCGGAGGCGTTCGGACAGTGGCGCATCCGGGCCGACGCGGGGGCTCGTGCTCGTGTACGCGACACCGCCCTCTGGGTGGCCCGCGCTTCGGGGTTCGATACGAATGCCCACGAGCTTCATCTGCGGATGCTTGGTCAGCATCTCGTCCACGGCGCGCGCGATTTCGCGAACCACCTCCGGATCGATGCCCTTGCGGCGGAAGCCCTCCACCTCGATCGAATGCCGCCGCGCGAGGACCTTGGCCACCTTTCGGGGGCTGCGCTTGGACCATTCGTCGACGATGGGACGCGATTCCTGCTGCAGCGGTGGATGTTCCGGTATTTCGTGCGCCGACTTATCCACTCCCCCATCCACATTCGGATCGCGTTCCGTCGAACCGTCGCCTTCATCCGACGCCGAAATCGGTTTCTTACCGGACTCGGAGCTGCCCGCTGGATCGTGCGGGCGCGAACCGTCGGCCTCGCGCGAGGCCGGAACCGGCTTCACACCCGACTCCACGCCCTCCAAAGGATCCCGCCGCGAACCATCACCCTCACCCGAGACCGGAACCGGCTTCACACCCGACTCCACGCCCTCCAAAGGATCCCGCCGCGAACCATCACCCTCACCCGAGACCGGAACCGGCTTCGCACCCGACTCCACACCCTCCAAAGGATCCCGCCGCGAACCATCACCCTCACCCGAGACCGGAACCGGCTTCGCACCCGACTCCGAGGTCTCCGAAGGATCGCGCTGCGACGAACTCTCGCCCTCACCCGAGGTCGGAATCGGCTCGGCGCCGGACGCAGGACTGTCCGATGGGTCGCGCGGCGGTCCGGATGGCGATGCGGTGGGCTCGGGACCGTCCTCTTCGGGCCCCTCATCCGACTGCCGAAGTTCCTCGAGCCGACGCCCCAACTCATCGAGGTGATCCATCAACTCCTGATGCCTGGCCTCGCCCTCCTCATCGCGACGCCGGAACGCCTCCTCCGCCGCCGCGGACTCACGCGCCAGCGCCGCATCGATCCTCGACTCCGGTTCCACCGAATGCGGCTCCGGGACAAGCTCTTCCAGATCGGCGAACCGTTCCTCGAGTCTGCGTGCCAACTCATCGAGGTGATCCATCAACTCCTGATGCCTGGCTTCACCTTCCTCATCGCGACGCCGGAACGCCTCCTCCGCCGCCGCCGACTCACGCGCCAACGCCGCATCGATCCGCCCCGGATCATGGTCCGGCACAGCCTCTTCGCGCGGGTCGGGGTCGCCGGAACCTTCCTCCAGCCGACGAGCCAACTCGTCGAGGTGATCCATCAACTGCTGATGCTCGGCCTCGCGCTCCTCATCGCGGCGCCGGAACTCTTCCTCGGCGGCCTCGGATTCGCGTCGCAGCGCCTCATCGATCCTGGTCCGCGGATCGGTCGCACTGCTGGGCGGCGCCTCGTCGCCGCCACGCATCTGGGCGACCCACTCGTCGAGTTCCGCGTGCATCCGCGCATTCCACTCGGCCTGCTCGGCATCCATGCGCCGCTTCCACTCCGACCGAGTATCAGGGGCTTCGCCCGAATTCGGCTGTGCGACAGGATCTTCGCCGCCTGGGGTATGACGCGTGGCGGCCCCACCATCGTCTGGTCCACCCGGTTTCGACGTCCGGCCGGATCCGGGCTCGGAACCACTCGGCCGTGGCGTCCCAGCAGACCCACCGTCATCCGACCCGCCCACCTTCGACGCTTCGCCAGATCCCACCGGACCATCCGACCGCAGCGGCGTCGCAGCAGACCCGCCATCGTCCGACTCGCCCACCTTCGGCGATCCACCGGACCCGGGCTCGCGACCATCCGGCGGCGTGGCGGCGGATCCACCGTCGTCCGCCCCACCGGTCTTCGGCGCCTCGCCTCCCGCAGAACCACCCGACCGCGACGGCGTCCCAGCAGCCCCACCGTGATCCGACCCACCGGACCCGGGCTGGGAACCATTCGGTGGCGTGGCACCCGATCCACCATCGTCAGGCCCACCCAACTTCGGCGAGCCACCGACTCCAGGATCGGAACCACCCGCCGTCAACTCCTCAGGTGCCGACGAGTACTCGTCATACAGGGCGGCCAGCGCCCGGATCTGCTCGGCCCGCGCCCGGATCTCGGCACGGATGCGGGCGAGTTCCTCGGTCAGTTCGGCCGGGCTCAGCCCCTCGTGCTTCTCGATCTTGCCGTCGCGGTATGCCTCGTAGACCTTGCGGAAGGTCGCATCGTCCGCGTCCGCGATATCGACACCGACGAGCCGGGCCCAATCGCGACTGGGCTCCGGCCGCCCGTGCCGGTTGGAGCTCTCCTCGCCCGGCGTGAAATGACCGTCGCGGCCCGGATGCTCGGCGAGCACCCGCCCGAGATCGAGCGCATTCCCGGATTGCATTGCCTCGGCGATGATTTCGCGCAATGCCCGCACCGCACCCAACTCGTGGATCGGCGGCTCGCCCGCGGCCCGCGGATCGGCGCTGAGATCACCGCGCGGCACCTCCGAGTACGGATCGATATCGATCAGCGCCCGCAGGTATTCGGTGAGCGCACCGACCACCTGATCGTGCTTGCCCTCGGCTTCCAGCCCGGCGATGACCTTGCGCAGCTTCGCCGGATCCAGACCGTTCGCATCCAACGAGCGCTTGACCTCGCCGTCGTCGGCCACCTTGACCTTGGTCGGCTGCAGCGGATCCGAATCCACCAGTCCGAGCCGGGAAGCCAACCGATCGCGGGCGGCATTGACCGCGTCGAGGTCGATTTCGCGCAGCCGCTTGGCATAGTCGGCCAGATCCTTGAATTGCTGATCGCGCCGGGCATTTCGCCACGACTCATCGGCGAGCGCTGCCCCGGCGCGCTCGGGTGTCAGCTCTGCCTCGGGGATATCGAGCCGGTGCGCGAGTTGGCCGCGCGCGTCGCCGATATCGTTGAAGTTCGAGATCTGGTCCATCGTGCGCGCGAAGTCGGCCAGCGCCTCGACCTGACCGGCCCGCAGCGCATTGCCCAGCTTCAGCTCCGCGATCGTCTGCGCCACCCGATCCGGGTGCAGATCCTCCGGTCCGAGGCCGAGTTCCCTTGCCACATTGACGAGTTCGCGGACGATCTCGAGTCGAGTGCGCGGCGGCGCGGCTGTGTCGACCGGATCACCCCCGGCCGGCCCGTCGACCGGCGCCTGCACCGCACGCCACTGACCGTCGTTATCGCGCACCATCGTCACGACCAGTTCCCGGCCATCGATGGTCTCCCGATGGTGATACACCTCGGGCGTTTCCACCGGGTCGAGATGGATCTGCCCCAGCCGATCCTCCCGCGCGGCCCGGTAGTCCAGTTCGACCTCGCCGCGGTTGAGCGCCTCGGCCAGCGCCGGATCATCGGCGAGCGCCCTGGCCAGTGCGTCGGCACGGTCCAGCGGTCCGTCGATCACCACGAGCCGGTCCGGCGCGCCGTCACCGACCGGTACCCGGGCGACCTGGTCGCCATGGACCTCGCCGACAGGCTCGGACGATTCGGCGTGCAGATGCGGTTCGGCAGCCGCGGCGAATTCGACGACCCGGGCGACCCGCGCATCGTGCTCGGCCCAGAGTCGGCGCAGCGTGGTGTCCAGGTTCCGGGGGTTCACATCGTTCAGGTCGAGACCGAACATCTGCGCCCAGGTCGATACCTCATCGCGCAGTTGGTCGCGGCGCAGCGCGTGCTCGAAGAACACTCGAGGGCCCTGGTCGCGGCCGAGCTCCTGGCCCGACCCGATATCGCCCCATTCGCGCAGCGGATCCGAGCCATTGCCGACCGGGGTGTAGTTCTGCAGACCGGGATGTCCGTCGAAGGCGCTGATCAGCTCCTTGAGGAAGCGGCCCATCGGGTTGTCGTCGAAGATGCTGACCCGGTCGGCCAGCGGCACCGGACGGCCCGCGGCATCTTGTACGCCCCAGCGAGTTGTCGGCTCCTGCGCCGCCTCGTCGTCCTCGTCGAAGTAGTAGTCATCGTCCTCGTCGATCCGAGTGCGGGCGTCGGGATCGTCGAGTTCGCCCGCCGGTGGCCGTGGGCCGTCCAGCTCCGGCCCCGAACCGGCCAGATCCGCTCGGACGTAGGGGCGCGTGACCTCCTCGTTGAAGCGGTCGGCCGCCTCGGCGAGTCCGGCGATCGCGGCCGCCTCGCGCATGGCCCGGAATTCCTGCTCCGCGAGTACCCGCTGAATGGTCTCCGGGCTCTCATCGGGCAGATCGAAGCCGAGCCGGTGCGCGGTATCGGTCAGCGACTCGTCCTGCGGCGGCGGGCCGTCGAGTTCGGCGCCCGGATCCGGTTGTGCGGGTGGCGGTTCCGCTTCCAGCGCTCTGGCTTCGTCGTGGGAGATGAGGTCGAAGTTCTCCAGATCGTCGATAATGCGTTGCCGCTGTTCCGGATCGGCGACGGTCAGGGCCTCCTGGAGAACCGCCTTCGCCTCCTCCGGTGCGATCGCCTCGACCTCGAGCAGTTCGGTGACCGTCTGGCGCACCAGATCCGGGTCGGCGTCACTCACCCAGAACCGGTATTCCTCGCCGTCGGGTGTGCGCGGCACCACGAAATCGCCTGCCACATCCCGGGTTCGGCCGGAGAGCTTGTTCAGGATCGGCAGATGCTCGCGATTGCGCCACGCCGTCCAGCCCTCCTTCGCGATCCGGGCGAAATTGAGGGCTTGGTCCGAATGTTCCGGCGCGGGTCGGGCCACGACATCGTGCCCCGATGTCTGCGGCGGATGCGGTGTCGGCTGGGCGGGATGGTGTTCGAACAGCTCCGGCGCATGTTCGACGGCATCCTTCAGCGCCGTCTGGCCCTTGCGGTCCTCACCCGATCCCGACGGATACTTGGGGTAATCGCCGACGTAGCCGCGCACGCGCAGCTTCTCCCGAATGCGTTCCCAGGCCCGCCGCAGCGGCGACTTCCGTTCCGGCGGTTCGGACTCCGAGGGGTGCGCCGGTGGACCGCTTTCCTCGGGGGCTTCGACGCGCCAGTGGTCGCCTTCCGGTGTCAGCCGCAGCGGAATCGCGTCGCCGTTGGCATCGATGACTACCCGGCGGGGCGCGTTCGGATCGACGGATCCGCTGTCGGAGTTCGAGTTCCGTGCCGGATCCGCGCCCGGATCGTCCGGCGATCCGACGGGCACCGGCGGCTGGGACGGCGGCTGCTTTCCGCCGCCACCGGCCTCCGCGACGGGCTGCTGTTCGACTTCCGCATCGGGCCGACGCGCGACCTCCGCACTCGGCCGCTGCGTCGACTCCAGCTGCGCAGATTCCTGTTGCGCCACTTCACCATCGATGCGCAGTACCCGCGTCTCGCCGTGCGATCCGATGCGCAGCTCGCGCACGACAGTGCCCGGCGTCTGCCGCAATTCGGCCAACCGCGGATGTTCGGCCGCCGCCGCGTCCAGCACTCGGATCGGGTCGTCATGGCCCCGGCCGACCACGTAGATCCGCGCGGGTTCGCCCGGCACCACACCGACCCGATCGGTCACCGGAATCGCACCCGCGCGCAGGAGCGCATCGCGATGCTCCGCCGCCGCCAACTCCGCATCGAGCCGCTCGACGCGTGCCTCGGCCGCCGCGATCCGCTGGGGATCCCCGGCGAGCCTGGCCTCGTCGCGTTCGCGCAGGGCCTGCGCGTTCTCCTCCGCCAGCCGATCCAGTTCGTCCTGGCGGCGCTGCGCGGCCTCCCGGTCCTGCGCACCCTCGTCCGGCTCACCGTGCGGGAACTCCGGCGCGTCGAACGAATCATCGTCCGGCCGTGGCCGATCGATCGGTCGGCTACCGGAATCGCCCTGGTCCGAACGGGATCCGAAGGACAGCCGGTCGGTGATCCTGCGCAGCAGGCCCTTCGGGGCACCGTGATCGTTCAGATCGGCCGAACCGTCGAGCAGGATCTTGCCGATCCGGTCCGCCAGCCGCGCCGAATCGGTATCCGACATGCCCCGGAACTGCCTGGCCAGCACATCCGCGGCGTGGCTCTCTCCGCCCGGCGCCGCGACCCGCCAGCCGCCATTGCCGTCGGATTGCAGTGTGATCGGGAAGCCCCATGTGCGCATATTGACCGCGACCTGGGTGAACTGCGGCCAGCGCCGGGCCCGCACCTCGCTGGTCGGGTCGGTGCCCACCGGCATCGGAACCTGACGGGTCACGAGTCGGCGGGCCACCTCGCCGGGATGCGGCTCCGCCTTCGACGGATCGGCCTCGGCCGCGGCATAGTCGCGGGCCAGGAAGTCGGGGCGCAGTCGGCCTTCCAGTGCCGCGGACGCGTCGTCGCGGGTGTTGAAGCAGTCCGGACCCAGTTGACGCACCCAGGCGTCGAATCCGAGATCGGTCTGCCCAGCGGCGCGGAAACGCAGGTAGTGCGCCAGCAACTCGGCCGCCACCTCGTCTTCGCTCGGGCGACGATACGGCCCCTCGGCCACCGTATCCGAGATGGATCTGACCTCGTGCAGACCGTCGGAACCCGGCCCCACCTGTAGATATTCGATCCGCTGTGTACCGTCCCAGAGCACGGTGGCGTACTCCGGATGCGTCGCCGCCAGCTCGCGCAGCGCATCCATGTGCTGGCCCTCCGGCGCGACGACCACCAGCCGTCCACGCCCCACCGGCTGGTGGCCAGGGAACTCGGCGACCCGATCGGTCAGGCGCGTACCGCCCGGATCCTCGGCGAGTTCGTGATCGAGCGCGCGGCGCACCAGGTCGGCGGCCTCGTTTTCGCCGAGTTGGCGCGTTGGCGCATCAGTATCGGCGGGCCGACCGGCCGGGTCTGCGGCGTCGGTATCCCAGGGCCGATAGTTGTCGACATTATCGTCGGCGTGGCGCGCGACATCGAACGCGACCTCTGCCTCCGCCAGCCCGGTCTTGTCGAGATACTTGCGCAGTGCGTCGCGCCCGGCCTCGTAACCCGCCCGTTCCGGCCGGATCGCGGTGGGGTCATCGGAGCGCGCCGCGGCACGCTCGGCCCGCCGGTGGGCCCGGTCGTAGGCGTCGGTGTAGGCGCGTTCGGCCGGACCGACCGGGACGAATCGGCCCGAATCACGCAGCAGGCGAAGGGATTCGATTTCGGCCGCGTACTGACGGGCGCGCTGGTCCCGGATCGCCGGAGTGTCGGTGTGCCGCACCGGTGGCGATTCGCCGTGCTGGGGTGCGATCCCGTGCGCGCTGTCCCACTGCGCGCGATAGAACGCGGCGAGGTCACCGCCGTCGACACGCGGACCCAACTCGAGCAGCCGGTTGCGCACCTCGCGTGCGGCGGCCTGATGGGCGGCGGCATCGATCATGGTGTCCGCGATCGCGCGGTTGTCGCGGTAGACCCGCTCGGCTTGTTGCCGTGCCTGTTTGAAGGCGTCGTTGTAGGCCTTGGACAGCAAAGTCTCCGGGGCCGCTGCGGCTTCGGTGCCGAATTGCCGCCACCGGTCGAATTCGAAGGCTCTGGCATGCGCCACGGCCTGCCGGTCCAGCATCAAGTTGACATACTCGTCGCGGCCCAAGGTGAGCCGCTCGAGCGGACCGTGCGGCCCGCCCAGCTGTTCGGCAAGGTAGGCCGCCCGGATTGCCGCATCGGCGTGCGCCAGGGGTGTCGGAGCGAGGCCGAGCAGCAGGGTGCTCGAGGCCGGGTCGTAGCCGGTATCGAGGCCACGGTGCTGCCTGCCGTCGTAGAAAGCGGAATCCACGTCGAGGCCGAAGCGGATCTTAACCTCGTGCCGCGCAAGGACTTCCATCGCCCAACGCCCGAGGTCGTTGCCGCCGAGGATGCGCTGCATCCGCCTCAGCGCCCCTTCGGTGATCTCGGCCATCGATGCGTCGAGATGTGCTCCGGCGGGTTCGTCCGGCGGTCGCGGCGCGACCATGCTCTCGGCAACCTCCCGGCGGACCGCCGCGGCATTGTCCTCGATCCAGGCGGCCCGCAGATCGACCGATTCCCGGCGCACTCGCACGGCCCCGGAATCGTCGACGACGACCCGCAGCCGTTCCGCGACGGCCTCGCCATAGGGGACCGCGCGGTGCAGGTCGCTGCCGCGATCGCCCGCCGCACGCGATATCGCGCCGTGATCGCCGCGCGCGTCGACCACGAGCACGCGCAGCCGCTCGCCCGGCAGCACGGCGACCCGATCGTGCAGCCAATTGCCGTCGCCCGCACGTACTTCCGCATCGAGGACATCGCGACCGACGCGTGCGGCGATCTCATCGACGAGTCGGTTGTGCCGTGCCTCGAGCTCGGCGTGCCGCCGGGTCGCCTCGGCGAGCGCATTCTGCTGGACGGTGCGGCCCGAATCCGGGTCGTAGCGTCGGATCCTGCTCTCCGCCACCGCCTCTCGACCACGTTCCATGAGCTCGCGATCGGCTCTGTTGGTATCGGGATCGAAACCGCCGAAGCGTCGCACGGCGCGCTCCCAATCGCGCGCGGACGCGCGCAGCTCCCTGGTGAGCGCGGCGTGTTCGCGGACCAGGCGCTGCAGTTCCCGTGCCTGCGTCGGCGACGACGGCACATGCTCCGGAACCCCGTCGGCGTGCTGGTGGGCATCCCAGGCGCCGCCGTGGATATCGCGCAGACTCGCGCCCTCGTGCGGATATATCGGCGAGTCGAACATATCGCCGGACAGCAGCGCCTCGATGCCCGCTGCCCGACCGAGTCGGCGCAGTGCTTCGGTTCCCAGCGCCGGATCCGCACCCCGCACGGCGGCGTCATAGGCATCCAGATACTGCTGATGCAGCTGCCGGGTGTACGCCGAATCCGCAAGATCGTGCATCGATCTCGACTCCGGATATCCGGCCGCGCGCAGCTCGCGGCCGAATTCGGCCTGCCTGCCCAGCGCCTCGGCCTCGGTACGCAGCTGTGCCGCGACATAATCCGAGCGATCGGTGGCGCGGATACCCGCCGGATCCGCCGGGACCCGACCGGAGATCACGGCATCGGCGAGCACCGCGGCGCGTACCAGGGCCTCCGCCTGCGCGGGTTGGCTGCGGTCGTGAGTGTCGACGGAGATATCCATGGTGCGGCCGTTGAACGAATCCCTGGGGCCGGATTCGCCCGCCTCGCCGAATCGCACCCCCGCACCCGCCGCACGCAGCGCGGCAGCAGCCTCCCGGCCTACCTCGTTGCGCTCCAGCACTTCCCACACCGGACCACCGGTCAGATCGCGCGGGCGAGATTGCCATGCACCCGTCGGGTCGGCCGGGTCATTGGTTCCGGGCCGGAACTCCGGCGAGTTCGAGCCATCGCCCTGTGCCTCGGGCCGGTGTACCGATTCGGGGGTCTCCGGCCTGCTGAAGTGCGCGACGACCTTCTGGTATTCGCCCGGTCGGCCGCGCATCGCCTCGTGGTCGAAGGTGACCTCGGTAAAGCCGAGTTCGACGGCCAGCTTGCCGGTAAAGGTCTGGCGCGCGGCCTCTTCCGGGGTGAGGAACAGGTCCTGCATACCGGCATTGAAGGTGTCGAGATTGTCCCGGACCCGGTCGTCGGCATTCCATTCGGCACGTATCTCGGTCACCTGATGGCCGAGCACCCGCATCATGTCCCGGAACATCTCGCGCCCGGTCGGGGTGCCGTCGCCGACCCGGACCGTCGCGCGCAGCACGCCGTCGGCGTCGACCCGGCCGTGGATGCCGTGCTGGTTATCGCCGCCGTACCGGTTGGTGTAGGCATTCGGGCGGTCGTCGACCTCCGCCTCCTGCCTGCTCGGATCCTCCGGGCGCAGCGCGATATCGTCCGCGCCGTGTTCGGGCGGCGATTCACTCGCGTGCACGCGGATTTCGGCGAGCCGGGACATGACGGTGTCGTGCCAGGCGCCGCGACCATATTTCTCGAACTCCGGTCGCAGCGCGGCGACGCGTTCGGTGATCGCGTCGACGACCGCACGCGGTAGGTGGTGGTCGATGAATTCGATGGTGTCGCCATTGCGGCGCAGGAAGTGTTCGGCGAATGGGCTCAACGCATTTCGTGCCGCAGCGCTGTCTTCGAATCCACGACTGTGATCGATGCCGAGCACCTCGCGCTGCGGGCCGATCATCCAGCCGTTGGCATCGCGGTCCGGAATCCGGATCAGGGTGTCCAGCAGACCGAGCGCACGACCGGCGACGGTATCGGCATAGCCGAGTTCGTGCACGTCGACGAATTGCGGATGCCGTTCGGCCGCAACGTGTCCCGCCAGCTTCTCCAGGTAGACGACATTGGAATTGGGTTTTGGGTGGAACACCTCGGGCACATTCGCGCCGATGGTGCGCCCGAGCAGGGAAGCCAGCCGTTCGGCGACCGCGTGACGCGGATTCAGAACGGTCTTGCGGATCAGCTCGGTGCCATTGTTGTACCGGACGAGCTCGACCTTCCTCGCGGAATCGACCGTGCTGCCCTGGCTGCGCACCGTGACCTCGCGCTCGCCGGAATCGATTGCCGCCCGGACGATGTCGTCGAACGAGCGGATACCGTGCGCGTCATCCCAGGCGTTGCCGTAGAACTCGGCGTGGGTCTCGTTCGAATGTTCGAGACGGTGGGCGGCCATTTCGGGCCGGATCGCGTCGAGGCCCGCCTGGTTGGCGATCCGATCCAGTTCGGCCGTCGGAGTTTCCGGATGCTCGTCCTGCGCACGGGCACGGGCCTCGTCGTAGGCATTGGTGTAGGTGCGTTCGAGCGGAGTCTCCGCGAGATCGTGTCCGGCCGCCCGGAGTTGCTTTACCGCAACGATTTCCAAGGCATGTGCCCTGGCTTCCTCATCGAGCATCCGGTCGATGTAGTTATCGCGCCGCAGCCGCATGCGCTCCTGCGCACCGCCGGGCGTCGCACGGGCCTGGGCCAAATCGACGTGGATGGCACCGTGCACGAGCGCGACCATCTGCTGCGCATCGGAGGCGCCGACATCGAGTGCAAGGATCCGACGGCTCGGGTAGTAGCGGTCATCGGCGCCGGATTCGTACACGATCTCGACGCCGTGGCGGGTGAGCACCTCATCGGCCCAGCGGCCGGTTTCGGTCTGCACCAACTGTTCCCGGATTCGCGCGGTGCGCTCCCGCGCCGCCTCGCCCGCCCGGTCGAGCGGGGTGAGATCACTGGTGCGCTCGAATTGGCTCGGCGACGGCTCATCGATCGCCTCGACCCGAATGCGGCCGGTCTGGTCGGTATCGACATTCAGATGTTCGCGGATGACGTCCGGTCGCGCCAGCAGGTCCCGGATCTCGGGGTTGTGCCGTGCCTCGGCCAGCACCCGCTGATGATCGTCGGTACCGGAGGCGATGATCAGTCGATCGGGCTCGCCGGGGATATGGACGAGGTGCTCATTGAGCATTCGGGCATTGGGGTTGCGCAGGTGCTCGCCCAGCACTTCCGCGAAGGCCGTCGCGGCCAGCTGATCGGCGCGGTGATCGTAGGTCGCCTGGGCGTGCTGGCGCTGGTCCGCGAGATCGGCGAGCCGGCGCAGATCGTGTGCCTCGGTGCGCAGCTGCGCCTGACGCTGCGGCGCGACATCCTGTCCGGCCAGCTCATTCGTGATCCGCTGTAGCCGGTCGGCAATCTGGCGCTGCAGTGGCTCTCGGCCGAGCGTCGGATCCAGCTGGAGGGCCGCGGCTCGCTTGGTCAGATCTTGCGAGACCTCACCCAGATGCCGCAGCGCCGCCTCGCGATCGATGGCCGCGGCGCGCATTTCCGCGACCCGCTCGGGCGAGTCGAGTTCGTGCATGCGGGTGCCCGCTGGCGTTTCGGCCATGGCCGCATGTGCGCGATCCCAGGTGCTGCCGTAGAAGTCGGTGTAGTTCTTGCCGTTTCGCCATTCGTGGGTTGCGATCTGCTGGCGCAGGGCGTCGACGCCGACCTCGTGCGCGGCCTGCCGGATCTCGGCCGGGCTCAGCGTCGAATCGCTCGCCGCCAGGTCGGCCGCGGCGCGATCGCGGGCGTCGGTGTAGGTCTGCTCGAGCGGGTGCACCTTGATGTCGTGGCCGAGATCGCGGAATTCCTCGGCCATTTGGAAGCGTCGCCCGGTCGCGGCCGCCTCCTCGTCGACCATGGTCCGGACGAATTCCTCGCGCGACATCGATCTGGGATCGCCTGTTCGGCCCGACACATAGCGTTCGGCGTGCACGGATTCGTGTGCCAGCGTGAGGGCCTGCTGCACATGATCGGCGCCGGAGGTGTACGCGATGGCGCTCAGCTCGCGGCGACGGAACTCACCGGCGCGGCCGTCAGCGGCATCGGACTCGAATCTGTCGCGTACCGGCCCGGTATCGAACTCGGCCATGATCTGGCGGCCGATCTCGTTCTGCCGCAGCAGTTCCCGCACCTGATCGGATTGCGCGTCCAGGGAGCGGCCGATGCGCGCCGCGGGATCGTCCGAGTGCTGGGCGCCCGGTTCGGCGCCGAGCGGATGCAGCGGCTTTCCCGCGGCGTCGAACACAATGGCGTAGGTGCCACGGATTTCGCGCGGCACCGTCGGCGGAAATCCCTCGACCCGGCCCGCACCCGGATCGCGCACCACCATGCCGCCGTTCTCGTGCACGAGTACGTACGCGTGCGCGCCGACTTGATACTGGTCGACCGGGGCGTTGTATTCATCGACGATCAATGCCGAGGAACCCTCCGGCATGGAAGCCAATAGCCGCGCGATCTCGCCGTGATCGCCGTACTTGCGCAGCTGCCCACCCGCTGCGTCCTGCACCTCCCCGGCCGACATACCGTCCATGCCGATCACCCGCTCCGGCAGCCTGATCGACGCACTGCCGGTGAGCGCTTTGATCAACCGCAGCGACAGCTCGGCACACCGACCGCGGTTGCGCTCCGGAATACGCAGCGGGGCATCATCACTCGCCTGCCGATGCGGAGTATCCGCGCCATCGCCCGGCGCGGTTCTGTCGGCGAACGCGTCGCCCGTGCGGTGCGCAGGCGCTTCCGGCCCCGCGATGGGCACGAAAGCCACTGCGGGATCGATGGATTCGGCCCGTTCGCGAGCAGCCGCACGCCGTGCCTCGACATCCTCGGCGCGCCGCTGCTCCACATCCGAACTGTCCGCGCGATGTGTCTTGGACGATGCCGATGCATCGGCATCGTCGCGATGCACCGAACCATGCTCGTCCCCAGCCGAATCCGCCCCACGCCGTTCGCCGCCGGGTTCGTGCCGCGCTGCCCCCTCCTCTGCGCGCACCGAACCATCACCGTCCGGGCGCACCGCTGTATCGCCGTCAGCCCGAACGACACCCGCACCGTCGAGTCGGCGGCCACCGTCACCATCGGCACCCACCGCACCCTCGCCATCCGACCGGACCGGGCTCTCGCCATCCAACCGCACGCCGCTCTCGTCCCCGGGGCGAGGCACACGCTCGCCGTCGGGCCGCACCGGACTCTCCCCTTCGGGACGCACCACACCCGCACCGTCGGGACGTACGGCCCCTTTACCTTCAGGCCGCGCGGCCTGCTCACCCTCCGAACCCACTGGCCTGTCGCCCTCGGGACGCACCGCGCCGGCACGGTCAGGACGTACGGCCCCTTCCTCGTCAAGCCGCGCGGCCCGCTCACCTTCCGAGCCCACCGGACTCTCGCCCTCAGAACGCACCGCGCCCTCACCGTCGGGACGCACAGCCCCTTCACCTTCAGGCCGCGCGGCCCGCTCACCCTCCGAACCCACTGGCCTGTCGCCCTCGGGACGCACCGCGCCCGCACGGTCAGGACGTACGGCCCCTTCCTCTTCAGGCCGCGCGGCCCGCTCACCTTCCGAGCCCACCGGACTCTCACCCTCAGGACGCACCACGCCCTCACCGTCGGGACGCACAGCGCGCTCGCCTTCCGAGCGCGCTCGACTCTCACCCTCGGGACGCACCACACCAACACCGTGAGGACGATCAGCCCGCTCGCCCTCCGGACCCACCGGCCCCTCGCCCTCAGGACGCACCACGCCCTCGCCGTCGGGACGCACAGCGCGCTCGCCCTCCGAGCCCACCGGGATGTCGCCTTCCGGGCGCACCACGCTGTCGCCATCAAGCCGCACCGCCTCCCGACTGCCGCGGTCTACCGCCCCTTCTCCTTCCGCGACCACAGGAATTTGACCCTCAGGGCGCACGACCCGCTCGGCGTCGGGGCTGACCGTGTCCGCACCGCCGAGACGTGCCGCGCGCTCGCCTTCAGCTCCCACGGGGCTGTCACCCGCTGGACGCCCGGCACCCTCACCGTCAGATCGCGCAGCCCGCTCGCTGTCCGACCGCACCGGACTCTCACCGTCGGACCGCACCGGACTGTCGCCCTCGGGGCGTACCGCAGGCTCACCGTTGGGCCGCGCAGCGGGCTCACTCTCGGGGCGCACAGGAGTCTCGTCCTCAGGGCGCACCGCGCTATCACTGTCGGGTCGCGGGGCACCCTCGCCATCGAGGCGCGTCGCAGGATCGGTATCGGGATGGGCTGTGGAATCGGTGGCTGCTCGGGCTGTGACGCCGGTGTCGGCGTGGGCATCGGGGCGGATCGGTGCGGCGTCTGCTCGCGGGGCGGCGACGGGTTCGGCGGCGTTCGAGTTGGATGCGGATTGTGCTGCGCCCGCACGGTTTTCGGTTGCAGATCGGCTTGCTGCGGGGCGGGCCTCGGAGCTATCGCCGGTACGGAATCGGTGTGCGGCGGTACGGGCGTCCGGGCCGGAGGTTGGGGTCGAGCGTTCTCCGGTGCGCGATTCGGCGCTCGACTGTGGACGGGTGGGTTCGCTGCGTTGTGCGTCAGTGCTGGAGGTGGTGCCGGGCTGGCGTATCTCGGCGGCGCTGGGGCGGGGCGTGGATGTCGGTGCGCCGCCGCGGGTGTCGGCTCCGGGGTGGGGCGGGGAGGTCGCGGTGTGGACACCGGCCTGGGCGGGGCCCGACACTGCTGCGGCAGCAGCGGACGCGTTGTCGCTGGAGGCATGCGTTCCGTCGGTCGTCGAAACGGGGTGCGCACCTGCGGGAGCCAGGTCGGCTCGCGTCCCGATATCGGCCCGAGCCGACGCGGACTGATTCGCGTCCGGCGACGCCGTTCCACCATGATCGACGGACGCCGTACGCGCGCCCGAACCGCCATTCGACTCACCGGCCGCCGAATTCGTTTGTACCGCAGTGTGATCCGATTCGCCTGCGGGACGGACAGCACCATCCCCGGACGCATGCCCATTCGTGGTCGCATCGCCCGCCCCGTGCGTATCCGGGGAGCCGCCATCACCAACTCGCGCTGTCGAACCATCATCGCCAGCATGCGCAGCCGAACCCCCCTCGCCAGCGTGCGCTGTCGAACCCCCGTCACCAGCGTGAGCGGTCGATCCATCGTCACCAGCACGCGCGGTCGAACCGCCATCTCCAGCGTGGACGGTCGAACCATCGTCACCAGCACGCGCAGTTGAGCCTTCGTCACCAGCACGCGCGGTCGAACCGCCATCTCCAGCGTGAGCGGTCGAACCATCATCACCAGCATGCGCCGTCGAACCGCCATCTCCAGCGTGCGCGGTCGAACCATCATCACCAGCACGCGCAGTCGAACCATCACCGGCGGCCCCCGCCTTCGACATTCCGCCATCAGCACCATGCGCCTGCACCGAATCATTACCCGCACCATGACTATTCGCCCCATCGGCACCGGCCGCCCCCGAACCGTCCTCGGCAACATGCGCAGTCGACCCATCTCCGGCCGCAGCCCCGTCACCCGCGGCCCGACCGTTGACCGACTCCCCCGAATGGCCCGCATTCGGCGCACCCTCGTCGACCCGGCCGTTCCCCGAGTCACCCGCACCCCCGTGCGCACCCACATCGGCACCGCCAGCACCAGCACCCACCGGACCGGCATCGGGCCGAAACCCGATGCGGGTCAGGCTATCCGGGTTCACCGGCGACCCACTCGGCCGATACCACTCCGGATGCCGATTCGCATAGAACTGCTCGGCCAGCGCCCGATTCGCACCGGACATCGCGCCATTCGTCGCACCCGCCGTCAACATGCGCAGATCGAACTCGGTGCTCTTCAGACCTTCGACGGCCTTATCCCAGCCGCCCTGTTCACCATCCTTGGCCCAGGTGATGCCGAACTGCGTGGCCACACTTCCGCCGAACCCAGCGAGCGCGCCGACGGTGCCCGCCGCCGAGCCCGTGATCAGCCCGCGCAGCCAGGCCTTCATCTCGACCTCGGCCAGTCTCTTGCCGAGCATCTCACCCAGCGGACTGGCCACACCAGCGCCCACCGCCGAACTGACGCCGGTGACCGCGACCTGCTCCCAGTTGACCTCCTTGCGGTGTCCGGAATTCACCTGATACTGCTGAATACCCCAGTCCTGGACCGTGCCGAGTGCGGTATCGATGGCAATGTGGCGGACCAGGAACTCAGCCAGTCGCCGCCCGAGGAATTTGGCGACGATATCGACAATCTTGTCCATGATCCGTTTGGCGATAATCCGAATCGCCACCCGAGTGCCCGCGATCGCCAATGCCTCTTCGGCAGGCGCGGTCGGCGGAAAGATCCATGCGATCGCGATCTCGGCCGCCAACAATGCCAATGAGGTGATCAGCATCAGCTGGCCGTATTCGATCTCGGTACCGACGCCGGTCGCCGAATCGGCCAGCTTCTCGAAGTCCTTGGCCAGATTCTCGAGTGACTGCGGCCCCTCGAGATAGCTGTCGAAGTTCTCGAGAATCTTGTCGATGCCGTCGCCGTCCTGATACGCCTTCAGCGACGCCGCTTTCGCATCCCTGATATCGGGCAGGATATCGCGCAATCCGGCCGCGGCCGCGCGCCAGTCATCGGCCAGGCCCCACATGCCATCCGGATCGCCCGCCGGCCAGTCGGAGCCAGCGACCCACTCCAACCATTTGAGATATCCGGGCAGCTCAGCCATCCGCACTCACCCCTGGATCACCAGCTGGAATCGGTGACCCCGCGGTCCGCGCCCGGCTGTCGAGAAACGAACTCGACATTGCTGAATTCCATCGGGGCGCTGTCATCCGCGGCGACCGCGCGCCGCTCTTCGGCATTCGGCGGCGCGAGCGAAACTGTTGGCGCCTTTGGCATTTCGGCGCTCAGGTCGGGCATGCCCTCGATCAGGTCCGAAAGTTTCGGCAGTCGCGCACGGCGATCGTGCAGGGGCGTCATCAGCTCCTGCGCCTTGCGCATCACCTCGGCGGTGGCCTGCTGAGCTGCTTCCGTCACGGCCTTGGCGATCTCGCTGTAGCTCAATTCGTCAATATCGGAAGCGAATTTGGTTTCGATAATGGTGCCGTCGGCGTTCACCGTGACGGTAATCCGTTTGCGCACAGTCGCACTGGCGGTCAGTTCGGCGCGCTGCTGCTGCACCTTCGCGATCGCGCGAAACTGCTGCTGGACCTCATCGAGCACGGCGGCCATCTCGGCCTTGGCGAATTCGTTGGTCATACCCCCGCCCCCGATTACCGAAAGCCGTCGCCGTTGGACTGGTCCATCCGCCGCAACTCCTTGGCGGTCTTGGTCTGACCGGTGTAGAAGTTGTCGAAATTCGTCGCGGTGGTCTTGATATTGGCGGTCATATTCGTGCGCGCCACCTTGTAGCCATCGGGCCCTTCGGCGAACTGTCGGCCGAGCTTATCGTTGCCCCAGGGCTCACCGCGTCCGGCGAGCGCCGCGTCCAACGTGCTCAGCACGCCATTGACCCGATCCCGGACCGCGCTGGTCCGCTCCGCGGCCCTCTCGAACAGGTCCGCGTCATGCGTCAACTTGTCCGACATCGCGCCAACTCCTCGAGCTCCTGCGGTCACCCGCGCCATCACCATCGGATCGTCTGATTCGACGATGACAGCGCTGGGCAACTCGTCAGTAGCTCGAAAATGAACGAAAGGTGCCGTGGCAGTTACACACCCGCTCCCGCCTAGACCGATCGCCTCTCATAAACGTCAACAACCGGAACGGCTCGGCTCACCTAGCGACACCGCCGCTGGCACCGACACTGTCGCCCGCTACATCGCACCGGGACTCATCCAGGTGGTGTTGTTGGTCGATCACCTGCTGACTACCGTGGCAGTTGGAGCGCGCACCGGCGGATCACCAACTGGCGTCGGTAACCCCGCTGCGTTCGGTGCGGTCATGGTCGAAGGCCTCGACATCGGTGAAAGTCATCGTTTCCCGGTCCGATTCGAGGCGTGCCGGGGTGATCGGAGCAGGTACCGGCTTCGGCATCAGGGCAGTCAGATCCGGAATGCCATCGACCAGATCGGACAGCTTCGGCATTCGCGCTCGATGAGCGAGCAAGGGGGCCATCAATTCCCGCGCTCGGCGAGTCGCGTCGGCGGCTGCCTGCTGCGTGGCGTCGACCACCGCGGTTGCGATCTCGGCATAGCTCAGGTCAGTGATCCTCGAGCTGAACTCGACGCCGATGATGATGCCATCGGCATTCACCGTGACCGTGATGCGCTTGCCCCGCACTGTGGCTCGGCCGACGATCAGATTGCGTTCGCGCTGCAATCGCGCGATCTCGCCCATCTGCTTTTCGAAATCGTCGATGAGGGCGTACATCTCGGCACTCGAGTGCTCGTTCGTCATATGACCTGGCTCGATTCGAAGACCTGATCACATCGCTGCGGATCCGCGAGCACATCGCGGACGAAACGTCCGAGATCGTTGTCGGCGGGCAGATTCGGATACCGCAGCCTGCACACCACCTCGTCGCGGATCGAAACCGTCAGGCGCGCATGGACACCACCACCCTGCCCCATGACCTCGCGATGCCACTCGACCCGCAGCCCCGGTTCATCGGTCGCCAGCACCCGGGTCCCGACCCGCAACATGAGCCCGCCGGTGTCCCGATAGAGCACTACCGGCACACCGCCGAGATCACCGAATACGCCCCCCAATCGGGCGGGCAACTCCGACGCAGCGCCGACTTCGCGCAGCACTCCGGTCACCGTGTCCAGGTCGGCGAGTTCCCCATAACCGCTCAGCGACCGCACAAGCACGCCCTGGACTCCGCCACCGTGTTCGCCACTGTTCGGGGTGATCGGGCCACCGCCCACGCGCCCTACCGGAGCCACGGGCATCGAGCCGACCTCGGGACCGCCCATCCCCCGATCAGCGTCAGCCCGATCAGCCTTTAGCAGCATTGTCGCCACTGGCACGGCATATGCCTGCGCGCGAGCAACCATCTCATCCATACCGACAACCTCCAACGACGAATCCTCATCTCGCCCACCGCCCTTATCTGGCTCCAGTGACAGATTCCGTTCGGGCACAACCGAATCCGTCGACCCCAACGGCATCCAGCGCGGATGCTCCGGCCATTGCAGCGCAGGTTCCGACCTGCACTCCGGCTCCGGTTCAGGCTCGGGCTCGGGTTCCGGTTCGACCTTGCGCCCCGGCTCCGGCTCAGGTTTCGGTTCGGGCGCGGGTTCAGGCTCGGGCTCGGGCTCCGACTCGGGCTCGGGCTCGGGCTCCGACTCGGGTTCCGGCTCGGGCTCGGGTTCCGGCTCGGGCTCGGGTTCCGGTTCCGGTTCCGGTTCGGGTTCGGGCTCCGGCTCGGGTTCCGGCTCGGGCTCGGGCTCCGGCTCGGGTTCCGGTTCGGGCTCCGGCTCAGGTTCCGGTTCGACTTTGCGCTCCGGCTCAGGTTTCGGTTCCGGCTCGGGCTCGGGTTCCGGCTCCGGCTCAGGTTCCGGCTCGGGCTCCGGTTCCGGCTCGGGCTCGGGCTCCGGCTCCGGTTCCGGCTCGGGCTCGGGCTCCGGCTCAGGTTCCGGTTCGACCTCGCGCTCAGGTTCCGGTTCCGGCTCGGGCGCGGGTTCAGGTTCGGGCTCCGGCTCCGGCTCCGGCTCGGGTTCAGGTTCGGGCTCAGGCTCCGGCTCGGGCTCGGGCTCGGGCTCAGGCTCCGGCTCGGGCTCCGGCTCGGGCTCAGGTTCCGGTTCCGGCTCGGACTCGGGCTCCGGCTCCGGCTCGGGCTCCGGCTCCGGCTCAGGTTCCGGCTCGGGCTCCGGCTCAGGTTCCGGCTCGGGCCCCGGTTCGGGTTCGGGCCCCGGTTCGGGTTCGGGCTCCTCCCAGATGCCGTCGTCCGGAGGCTCCGGTGCGTCGTAGTCTGTGGCGCCAGGTGGGGCGAAATATCTTGGGGTGTAGGGGATTCTCGACGTTGTGTCCGGGGGCTCCGATGACTCGGGTTCCTCGGGGTCGCCCTCGGGGCGTGCGGGTGTTAGAGGCTGTCCACCGTTGGGATCGGCTGTTGGGGGCTGGGCTTCGGAGATAGCGGACGGCTGCGGGGCCGGGGGGCGTGAGGGTTTGCTCGTCGAGTTTCCTTGCGCGGCCGCAGGGTTTTCAGCAGCAGACAACTTGTCGGCCGCCCGCTGCGTTTCGGCCTCGGCGGCGTTGTACTCGTGCGCAGCCTGCTCGAGAGCGTCGATGGCGGCGAGCTTGCGGGGGGCCTCGTCGGTGGTCATGGTCCGATCGCGCAGACGGTTGGCCTCGACCCGCACCTCGTCTGGAGTCGAGAGGTTGTGCTCATCGAGCGGCAGCTTCTCCCGATACACCGCCGCGACCGCCGCATCGCGCGCGACCTTCCGCTCCCGCAGCCGCTCGACCTGCGCGGCGTGCTCGCGGGTCAACACCTCCACCTCGGGCGAGACCGCACGTTCGGGCACGAACTGGCGCGGAGAGGGAGACCCGAGATTGGATGTATGGGTCTGGCCGGACGAATCCGTCGCCACGCGAACATAATTGATCTCCGCACCTGGGTGAGCCAGGGCGTCGGCAAGTCGAGACTCACCCCGCGCCGCCTCCGCCCGCAACGCGTCGGTCAGCAGCCGATCATGCGGCGACCCCGCACCTGCCTCGGAGCTGCGACCGACCACGATCACCCGCGGCGGATCGCCATCGACCAACCCGACTCGATCGGAAACTTCCTCCGCGCCAAGCGATCTCAGATAGTCGCTGCTCGTCTTCGCCGTGATCTCGTCCGTCTTCGCCAGCATCTGATCCCGAACCTCGTTGTACCGGTTCGCGGCCCGCTCGAGCGCATCGATCGCCGCCAACTTGCCGGGCGCCTCATGGCTGCTCATCGTCCGATCACGCAATTGATCCGCCTCGGCCCGCACCCCCTCCGGAGTCGACAGATTGCCCTCATCCAGCGGCAGCCTTTCCCGATACACCGCCGCCACCGCCGCATCCCGCGCGGCCCGCAATCCTGGCAACTGCTCGGTCAAGGCCGCGCGATCACGGGCCAACGCCGCCACCTCATGCCGCACCGAAGGCGACAACTCGTGCGGCACTTGCGAATCCACCTGCCGCAACCGCGGCTCCGCACCCGGCCTGCGCGACTGCTCCCCCTCCGATATCGGCTGCTCGACCTCCGATTCAGGCCGTTCCACTTCCGGTTTCGGCTGTCCAGCCTCCGAGTTCGGTTGCTCCGCGTCGGGCCTCGACTGCTCGGATGCAGGCCGCGCCTCAGGTTTCGAGGTGGATTGATGCGCAGGATCCGCCCCAGCCGGTGACTTCGCAGCGGCGACAGCGTCGCGGTACGAACCGAAGGCACTGCGCGACCACTGGCGATTCACCGAGAGTTGCGCCTGCTCCTGCTGCAGCCGATCACGAATTTCGAAATGCTCGCGTGGGCCGAGACCGGCGCGATTCAACGCATCATTCTCGGCATTCAACCGGAACTGCGCACGCATCAACTCGTCGGCGATGACCCGCTGCATTCGATCAGGGCTCATCCCAGATAGGTCGAGTCCCAATTCGGCACGAGCCCACCCTGCAATTGCCTGCAACCACTGCTCGGCAGCACTGTCCGGCCGCCGCACTCCCTCGGCCTGCGACTCCGCAACCGCCGCCCTCGATTGCTCGGCCTCCGACTTGGGCTGTTCTCCTTCCGGTTTCGACTGCCGGGCCTCGGAGTCCGGCCGCTGGCCTTCCGGACGCCGCTCACCCTCCCGCCCGTGCTCACCAGGCTGCTGCTCGCCTTCCGGCTTGGGCTGCCCAGCCTCCGACTTCGGCTGCTGCTCCCCCTCCAAACGCGGTTCACTTTGCGGGCGCGGCTCGGACTCCCGGTTGGGATGCTCCTCCTCCGGTTTCGACTGCCCTGCCTCCGACTCGGACCTCGGCCGCTGACTTTCCGGGCGCTGATCTCCTTCCGGGCGCTGCTTCGCGTGCTCCGACCGCTCCTCCGGGGAACGGAAGCCCTCATCACTGTCGCGCAGGAACCGAATCCGCTCCGGCCCCTCGCCCTCATCCGGATCTCGCTGCCGCGCAGGATCGCTCGCCGACTCCGGCTCGGCGCCGTCGGCAGCCCGCTTCGACTGGCTTTCGGGATGAACCCGCTGTTCAGGTCCGGCTGGTGCCTCGTGCGGCGCGCTGCCGTCGATGTGGTTCTCGGCCTTGCCGTTTTCGGCTGCCCGCGGAGCCTCTTCCGCCCCCGAACGCGCTTGTACCGGCTGGTGGCTCTCGGGGGTACTACCCGCTCCTGGCTGTTGTGGGAGGCCCGCACGAGATCCGTTGCCGGTCGGGCGGGGATCTGGAGTATTCGGCCGCTGTTGGCCGGATTCGGCGCGCCAGCCATCGGGCGCCTTCGACGGACCCGCCGAAGGCGAACGCCCGTCAGTCCCTGACGGTTTCGGCTCGCCGGTGACGACCGGACGGTCTTCCGACACCGGACGCGTTTCCGGCCCAGGACGGCCTTCCGCAGCCGGGCGATTTTCCATAGCACTCTGGGGGCCCGCGTTTTCGCTGGATTGGTGCTGCTGCCCCGACTCGCCTCGGGGCGCTTCGGACGAGGGTGCCTGGGGCCTGGCCTCCCCCATTGCGTGACCCGGATCCGCACTGCGCGCGCCGTTCCCCGCTCCGTCGGGCTGGGCGCCTCCGATGGACCCGCCCGCGGGATCGCTCCCACGCGAACCGCCGTTCCCCGGGTCACCGTGTCCCGTACCGGTTTCCGGCGAATGCGCCGCGCTCCCGTCCGCGCCGCGCGGCGGGCCGTATTGTCCGGCTTCCGGAGCTCGATATCCCCCGGCCCCGGTCCCGTTATTCGCGGCCGCCGCGGCCTTGCGCATGTCATAGACGTGCTCGGCCCCCCGATTCCCACCCACCAGCACGCCATACGCCGAAGTGCTCGTCAGCACCAACGGGTCGATCTTTCTCGGATCGATCGCACCGTAATTCCAGGTTCTGGGATCCCAGATCCTCGCATTGGGATCATTCAGAATCGAGCCGCTGGCCCAGGCGCCATATCCACCGATCACACCCGCGCCCGTGCCGACGACCGCCCCCTTGGTGATCCCCGTCAGGTAGTTGGTCGGCATAGGAATCTTGTTGGCGAGCTTGCCGAGCGCGCCACCGGCGGGTCCGCCGAACGCGCCCGCGATGGCAGCGGTGGCAGCAGTCACCCGCAGCCGCTTCCAATCGAAATCCTTGCGGGTCCCCTCGCCGATCTGCCAACCCTGAATCGCGAAATCCTGCCCCGCGCCGAGCAGCGTGCTCAAAACAACGTGCCGGGCAGTGAATTTCAGCATCCAGCGAATGCCGCTGCGGGCCAGAATTTTGCCGATCGTCTCGATCGCCTTCTCGCCGATCACTCGAATGGCGATCCGCTGAGCCGCCATCGCCGCCGCTTCCAACCCCGGCGACAGCGGCGTCGGTGGCGCCCAGACCAGGGCGATCTCGGTGGCCAGCATGGCGAGCGAGGTGTAGATGAGCAGCTTGGTGTACTCGATCTCGGTGCCGAGCGCATCCGCCGAATCAGCCATTGCGGCAAGGACATCGGCGAGATGGGCAACCGATTTGTCACCCACCTGGAGCTCGTGCAGACGCTCCTTCATGGCCTCGATGCCATCACCCCACGGATAGGCGTCCTCGGTCGCCTTCGCCGCGGCCTTCAGCTCGGGCAGCAGATCACGAATCGCGTCGCTGGCGGCCTTCCAGTCATCGCGGATCGCCCAGATATCGTCTTCGTCACCCTCGGGCCAGTACGAACCGGCAATGAAGCCGAGCCAGTGCAGCCACGGGGGCAGATAGAGGGACACCGAGGACCGCGCTATATCCCGAAATGATCATTCGCGAGCGCGGTCGCGGCCTTGTACTGCCCATCGGAGTACGAGCCGAGCGTCGTCGTCAGATCCCCCATGCCCTTCGTTATTTCGGTGTGGGTGAGTGTGTATCCGTCGGGTCCGTCGGCGAAATTGCTGCCGTAGGAGTCATTGCCCCAGGCGGCGCCCTTGGCGGCCAGCGAGGTCTCCAGATTCGTCAGGATCGCCGCGACGCGGTCGCGCAGAATGCCCATATCCCGCGCGGCGCAACGCAACTGCTCCGGGGTCACCCGCACCTTTTCCGCCACGTCGAACCCCTTCCGCCAAGCACCGGACTTTCGACAGTGGCATGAACAGCGATCGAACCGACAGTGCCCGCACCGCGAATTAACGCCGTTCTGATACGCCTGTGCCGGACCACAGAACTCGATGGCAGCAGCGATCAGTGCTGGTAGGACTCCGGCGATCGATCCAACCCCGGCGGAACCGATCTCGCCACCGGCTTACGACTTCTTGACGCGGCTCAGCCGGATATATTGCGCCGCCGCAGATCCTGCGCGAGCGCGAGAAATACGAAGAAGTTGGGAACATACCGGACCGGTGTAGTCGTCAGCGCGCGCCACTGTCCGGCGACCCGCAGGCTCACCAGACCGTCACGAACCCTGATCTCTTCGATCTCTGACCACGCAACGGACACAGCGCCCGAACCCACGAGCCCCGATGTCATCCAGAGATCTCCGAAATCCAGACGCTGCCCGGCATCGATTGCGAATGCGGCACTGGGCAATTGAGCATCGGTAACGGCCTGCTGAATCGCCGGACCCCATTCCTCCGGACGCTCGAACCCGCTCCGCACGACGACCTTCGCACCCGTGACGTCGGTACAGGTGTACGCGTAGGTAATCCCGATGGTCGTGCCATACCCGTTGTGCCGCACGATATTCTGCAGCACCGACGTCGTGTCGTACCGAAAGGCCCGCACCTCGCCACGGAACGCGACCACGAAACCGCGCTGGAACAGTTCGAGCCGAGACCCGCGATTACGTTCCTCGAAGTAACGCAACCGGACCAGATCCCATAGCAGCCGCCCCGAGAACATCACCGCAAATACCCCGGCGAAGATCTCACCGACGACGAACCCACCGGCCACCGAGCCGAGCAGCGCTGCCCAACCCACCGCAGTGACGATCACCATCCTCCGATACCGCCGCCACCCCGGTGCCACGGGTAGATAACTCGCCCGGCGCGTACCGAGCCCGGCCGCGACCGCCGCCTCGGCAACCGGATCGTGCTCATTAGCGACCGGCCGACCCGCGTTCAGCTCCATCGCTCGAATCGTGCCAGCGCGAGCACCCGCGGGACCACCGCCTTAACGGATCCGATGCACCCGGCGGCAGCCGGCAACCCGGATGCGAGGATCGGGGCATGCGAGTACTGGTGCAGCGCGTATCCGCCGCTCAGGTGACCGTGGACGGCGAGTCCGTCGGCCGGATCGAGCCGAACCCGCAGGGACTGGTCGCCCTGGTCGGGGTGACGCACGACGATACCGAGGCGACCGCGAAGGCGCTGGCGGACAAGCTGTGGCGGCTGCGGATTCTCGAGGGTGAGCGCTCGGCGGCCGATCTGGACGCGCCGATTCTGGTGGTCAGTCAGTTCACGCTCTATGCCGATACCGGGAAAGGACGGCGGCCGTCCTGGTCCGCTGCCGCGCCGGGTGCTGTCGCCGAACCGCTGGTCGAGACCTTCGCCCAGGCGCTGCGCGAACTCGGCGCGACCGTCGCCACCGGCCGGTTCGGCGCGCATATGCATGTCGAACTCGTCAACGACGGACCGGTGACACTGCTGCTCGAGGGCTGAGCACAACCCCGGAGCGCAACCACTCCGGACAAACTGCCCGCGGCAGGTATTTGCTCGACCACACCGTATCGTCCGCGCGGAACGACCCCAGCACACGGAAGCCCAGTGCACCCGCTGTCAACGGGTCGATTGCGGCGGCGGCGGTCGCCGGGGGATTGCCTGCTCGTTCCGGCCATTTCTATGGCAAACTCGGTCGAGCAGAATGCGGCCGATCGACGACCGTGGCGCGGAAGGTAATGCGGGAGTTGAGGTCGCGATGGATCTGAGGGATCTGAGTGCGCTCGAGCGTCGGGTAGCCGAGGATCGCCGGGCAGCCGTCGACCGAACGGTCGAGAACGAGTTGCGTTTGGCCACGTCGCTCTGCGACCTCGCCAAGGCACTGGTCGCCACCAAGAACGGCCAGGGACGTGACCGCACGGCCGAGGCATTGGCGCCCTCCCAGGAGTCCGTCGGCATCCGGCTGCACTGGCTCGCCGCCGGGCGGGTCAGCGCGCAGTTTGCGGGTGAAGTACAAGAGGCGCTGCGCGTATTCGAGCAGGCCACCCGCCATATCGGCCACCGAGAACTGGCCGCTAGCACCATCCGCAATGCCTGCCACACATATCGTCAAGTGGCACACACACATCCGCAGGTGGCCGCCGTCTGCGCGGATGGGCTGTCGAAGTGCGGCGTGTGGCTGTGCCGTCTCGACCCGGGTGCCGCCGTTGCCGCCAGCGAGGATGCCGTGCGGATCCGCAGTTCGCTGTTCGCGACGAATCCGGATCAGGCCGGTAAGTACCTCGCGAGTCTGAATATGTTGCTGCGCACGCTGATGGTCGGCAGACAGCGCAAACAGGCCGTCGCGATGTACCGCGAGCGGTACGCGGCCTTCACCTCGCCCGAGATGACGGCGCGGCTGCGCGAAACCCGGATCGAGGATATCGACCTCACCAGCAAGACCCTTACGGCGCTCACCAAACTCGAATGCCGGACATTGCAGCGCGCGGGACACCTCACCCAGCAGCAGATCCTGTACCAAACCTCGGGCGACCTGTCGACCATCGAGGAGATCAACTGGAAGCTCGCACTGGTCGGCTTGAAGCCGCTGGCCGCGGGCGCACTACCCGATCCACCCTCGCGGCCGGTGGAGATCGGTGCGACCTTCGGTGCGCTGAGCGTGCGCTGCAGTTCCAGCGATGCCGTCGCCCAGGTCCGCGCGGCCATTATCGCGGCCTACGCCGCCGATAACGCAGGCCAGGTCGACCGCTCGGCGGTGCGCGGTGCGCACGAAACCCACTGGCACACCTTCGATCCCGAACTGAACGCCACGGAATCCCTCGGCGATGACGTGGTGCTCATCGAACAGCCCTATGGCGGTTCGGTGGTCGTGATGAGCCTGAAATGGGAGATGACACCGGTCGGCAGACATCCACTGGCACAGCATCTTTCCAACCGCTGGCAGGTGATCAGCGTGACCGCGAACGAAAAGATGTCCTACGAGCTGTGCCGGTACGACAATGGCGTGGCCACCCAATACGCCGCGCTGGGTCGCCCGAGCGGCCAGGCACCGCTCGATACCCCGCTGGCGCCGCTGGACTTCGCCGCCCTGGCCGACTACGGCGCGGACTACGCGTCCGAAACCCAGGTCCGCGCCGCCTTCGGCAATACCGACATGTTCGCGAAGCTCACCCAACTACCCCCCAGCGGCATTCGGCAAGCCGCACTCGCGATTCCGCTCGCCGACTACGGCGACAACGTGCTGTTCTTCCGCAAATCGGCGAGCTGAGCAATACTCGATCTGCGAGGTCGGCGGCTACCGCGCCGCCGCTCCGGCAGTTGATCCGTTCACTCCCAATGGGTTTCCAGCCGCTGGAGCATTCCGGCGATCAGGTCATCGATCTTCTGCACCAGCCGCCCCTCGCCGATGCCGAGCGCGACCGGAGCTTGGTCGAGCTCGATCACATAGCGGCCGTCGTCGGGCAGGTCGCGCCACACCAGAATTCGCTCCAGGATGCCGCGCGGACCGAACTTCGAATGGCCCTGGTGGATGGTGATCACACCGGTCCGGGTCGCGGGAATGGCGAAGAATTGGTCACTGCGGCTCACCGTCGACGTGCTGGCGGTCTCGGTGACCCGGGAACCGCCGAAGTCGAACCGCTCATGATCGGCGACCCGATCGGTCAGGATCGGAATGCTGCCGATCCGGCCGGGCCGCGTCTTCGGCAGCAATCCGACGACCGCGTCGGCCACCCCCCACGGACCGCATTCGGTTATCGCGTAACCGCTACTGTGCCAGGGGGTTTCACCGGGCTGCTGGGCGAGTAGAAAGCCGCGGGCACCGGACCGGACGCCACGCGCCCGGATCCACTGCTGCGGATCTTCCTGGTCCGCGTCGTTCCACCCCAGCACCTTCACCAGGACCTCGGGCCGCGAGATGACCTCGAGCACCTCGCGCATCGAGCCGTCCACGGTATCCCGCAAACGCTCCCAGATCTGGAACTTCTCGCGTTCGTAGTCGTCGCGCAAGGGCGTGCGGCTCATATAGGTGAGCGGCTCGGGCAGGATCCGCTGCTGTAGCTGGCGTTCCCACAGCACCTTGAATTCCAGATCGGTGAACTCCCAGGTCCGGGTCACGACCGACCCAGCGGTAGCGCCTGTTCGACCTGCGTCGCAGCCGAATCGCCGCCCACCTCGGCCCGGGCCACGACGGGTTCGGGCCGATCCTGCTGCGCGACACCTGGAATGCCTATATCCCAGCCGTTCGACTGCTCGGCGAATCCGGGCAGGCCCGCACCCGACGACACACCCGGAATCTCCAGTCCGACACCGTCGGCGATACCGCGGATCGCCGACTCGAGCAACTTTTCGACCTTGTCGACATCGGGACTCGCGAAACCGGGGATGCCGGGCAGCGAGGCCCGCGGAAACAGTCGCGCCGCAGTGGTCGGCTGCGCCGGAATCACCTGTCCGGCGGGAGCGACCGAATCGGCCGCCCGCGCCGATGCGTCCTCCTTGACCGGGATCTGGAGCAGATCGGCCAGCGGCTTCAGCTCCGGGTTCGTGGCGATCAGATCCTTGATCTGGGGGAACTTCTCGAAGAAGCTGTTGAAATCGATCGGTGCCGACGCGGGATGCTGGGCCTGGAATTGCGTGAGGGCCTGCATCAGACCGGGGATCGCCTGCATACCCTGCGACAGGGCATTCACCAACCCGGAGATCATGTCCTGCCCCGAGGACGACGCCGACGTGCCCGTTCCGGTCCCGGTCCCGGTGCCCGTACCGGTGCCATTGCCTGTCCCGGTCCCCGAGCCAGTGCCGGTGCCGGTCTCCTTACCGGTCCCCGAGCCCCCGGCACCAGGAATCGAGGCTTTGCCCGCGCCACTACCGCCGCCGGTTCCCCCACCCGTCCCACCGCCTGTTCCCCCACCCGTCCCACCGCCGGTGCCTCCACCATTGCCGCCGCCGCGCTTGTGGCCCTTGCCATCCCCCTTGCCATCGCCTTTACCGTCCCCCTTCGGATCGGTCTCGGGCTTCGGCGCGGCGGGTGGTTTGGCTGGCACCGGGGGTCCGGGCAGCACCGGAAAAGCCTTGTCCGACTTCGGCAGATTGTCGCCGTAGAGTTCGTCGAACTTCTCCTGATAGTGCGACAGGCACAGCGAATCCCAGTGGGCCATGCCGTTGTGCACCGCGTTCGACGGCATCGCCTCCCTGGTCGCGTGCAACCAGCGCGAGGTGTACTGCAGGTTCTCCGCGACCACGACCATCGTGTTGCTCATCTCGCGGATATTGTCGCTGTACCTGCTGATGTTGCCGACGGCCTGATCGGCACCGTATCCCTGCCACGAATCCGCGGTCAGCTTGCGCAACGACTCCTTGAGCGTGCCGCCAGCCTTATCGATCTCGGTGGCCAAGAAGTCCCATACCCCACCCGCATCCGACGCGGTCCCGGACTTGATGTGCTCGTACAGCGCGTTGAGGTTGTCCCACCCCTGGTTTTCGCCGCTTTCGACCTTGATGTCGGCCTTGTCCATGCCGCCATCCTGTTGCAGCGACTTGGGGACCTTCGGGTTGTCGTCGTCCGGCTCCGAATATTTGGGGGCTTCGAATTTCACGGCGGCCTTATCGGGATCGGAATTGACCTGGGCCAGATGACTGAAGACATTCGCCGACGTCTGGTCGGTCCCGCGATACGCGGCACCGGCCGCCTTGAACAGGTCGGTGAGGTCGGCGAGGGTATCCATATGGTCGTCGAACGTCTCGTTCATCGACGTCAACTTCTCGTTGAACTTCGTCGCCAGCTGGTTTCCGGACCGGAAGGTCCCGAAGTCCGCCAGATTCTTGATCTCGGCCTGTGCGGCGATCGTCTTGTACGCCTTCAGCTTTCCGATCATCTCCGAGCAGGCCTCCGCACAGGCCAACGCCACATTCGCCTCGACCTTGATGCTGTGCCCATCCTGCGCGGTCTTCTTCAGACCATCCCATGGCCCGCTGTCTTTACCCATTCCGACCGCTCCTCCAACGCCCGCGGATCCCGCACCCGTCCGCACCTCGGATACAGGGCAAATCCCGAGTCTAGGTCACCGATCCGAGCGGATCCGAGCGTCTTAACCGAACCTTATGCTCGGGTTCATCCGTTGGCCCCGAACAAGATCAACTTCACCCCGAACGGCAATATCGACGACGAATTCGGCGCGGTGGAACGCCGCTATCGGCTGCGCTGCGAGCGGGCGGTGATCGATGCCGATCAAGCCGCGTCGGCCGCGCCCGAGGATCACCGCCGGATCTTCGCCGCCGCGATGGCCACCCTGCTCGCCGAGTTCAACACCTACCGCGACCGCGAAAACGCCTATCCGGCAGTGGATCTCGTTGGCTAACACCGGCATGCGCGGCGGCTCGACCACGATGCACTCCTCAGCCTGATCGCCGATCTGCGCGCCGCCATCCTGCCCGACTGAAGAATGTGGCGGCACTCGGCCGTTCCCAGTACCTGCTGAGCCCGATCATGTCCCATCGGCCCCGAGGAAGCCCAGCATGCCTAAATCCGCTGCACCAGAACGCATTTGCCGGGTACCGTCGTCCCCGTGCCAGGAACCGGGGATTCGACTGATCAGGCAATGGACCGGGCAGACCTTTGGGCGCAGCGGGCGAGCTCGTTCGGTACGCAGGCCGCCGTTTACGCGGAGCATCGGCCGGACTATCCGGCAGCGGGCATTCGCTGGGCATTGGCACCGATCGGCGATAACAAGGCACCCGTCGTCCTCGATCTGGGCGCCGGTACGGGCAAACTCACCGAGGGGCTGCTGGCCGTCGGTGCCGAGGTGATCGCCGTGGAACCCGATGACGCGATGCGCGCGGAACTGATCGCACGATTCCCGAATGTGACGGCGCTTTCCGGTGCGGCAGACACGATTCCGCTGCCCGACGCCTCGGTCGACGCGGTCGTCGCCGGGCAGGCGTTCCATTGGTTCGACCAGGCGCGAGCCTTCCCGGAGATCGCCCGGGTGCTGCGCTCGAATGGCGTATTCGCCGCATTCTGGAATATGGACGACGGCCGCGTCGAATGGGTAGCCGGGCTACAACAGGTTGTGCGTGCGAACGCGCCCGTTCCATCGGCAGGGTCGGATAACAAGGTGCCGTCGCATCCACTGTTCACCGACTTCGATAGGTCCGAGTTCGCGCACACTCATCGAAGGACCGCCGAATCCCTCACCGCGACAATCGGTACGCATTCGCTCACAGTGGTGATACCGGCAGAGCAGCGGGCCGAACTGCTGGATCGAATAGGGACCTATCTGCGCAGCCGACCGGAAACCGCAGCGGGCGAATTCGACTTCCCCCTCCGGACCGACGTCATCCGAACCACCCGCCGCACCGTCGATATGCCACCACCGCAGCAGGATTGAACGAAACCCACCGCTCAACCAAGCGCCGTCGACCACCTACGCGGTCCGGCCACCAACACCCCGAACCACCACAAGACCAACGCAATAGCGAAACCCCCACCCACCCGAAGCCGAACCTTCGACCACCCACCCGGTCCCGCCGATACCCACACCGCCACGGGACCAAGGCGTCTAGCGGAAGCCGCTACCTACGCGCTGCCCCGCACATCCCGTCAAACCCGCCCTGAGCTGCGCAGAGAGGCGATCGGTCGGCCGACCACACCGACCGGCCGAGCGCGGTCTGCCGCAGAACTACGCGTTCCCACAAGGGAATTCGAGTAGCTATCTACTCGGGTTACCACCCCTCCCCCGGACATACGCTTCTTCCAACGTTGAAGTTCAGAACGAATCGGAGGAAGCATCCACCATTGTGGTAGCGGTCGACCCCTACACGACCCCGAGGTGCGGCTGCACGCACAGGCGCGGGTGCAAGGAACGACGTCACCGATCCAGCGCAAGCTGGGTAACGTCAGGACCGGCAACGGATGCATTGTGTCCAAAGCCATCGTCCCCCACACGTTTACGCCCCCAAGCGTCGGTGCGGCTCGACTCCTCGCCGCGCAGCGTCACCCCCCGAGTCGAATCCCGTAACCGCCCCACCCAACACCAAAACCCAAACATCCCCCGCCCCCGCGCCCCGCGAAATCAAAAGCCATTCAAACCCAACTTTCCAGCGCCGACAAACGTACGGCGCAACCAACCCCTCCCATCAGCCGAGAATGCGCTCATGCAGGTGCGCTCTCGACGTTTACCTGCATGAGCGCATGGTGATCACTCGTCCAGGGGTGGCGCGCGGCGCCGCGGGAGGTATGGTGCCGCCCGGATTTGGGGTGCCGTAAGGGTTTCAGCGCGAATGTATGTCGCTGAACCACGGTGCCGAGACATGTACGGCACCAGGGAGGATCCGGCACCGAAGCAATGTTCGGTACCGAGAATGGCTCGGTACCGACCAATGTCCGGAACCAACGGGGTACCAGCGCCGAGCAACGTCAGGTGCCAAGCCAACATCCCGTGCCGATCAACATCCCGCACCGACCAACGCCCCGGCACCGAGCCAGTGCCCATGCCAATCAATGCCCAGCACCAAGCAACGTCGGGCACCGAGCCAACGGCCCGTGCCAACCAATCCCCGACACGCGCAAGGTCAACCGACCAATATCCAAGGCCAACGAGTTCCAGCACCGAGCACCGAGCATGCCGACCAACGTCCGGCAAACACCGTTCCGGGCCAACGCATTATCCGATGCCATCCAACGTTCGGCATCGAAAGTCCCGGACCAATGTCCGGTACCGCCACCTACTCCGGACGCAGTGTGAGAATCCGCGGTCCGTCCTCGGTAACCGCGACCGAATGTTCCCAGTGCGCGGCGCGACTGCCGTCGAGCGTCACCACGGTCCAGTCGTCGTCGAGCACCTTGGTCTGCGTGGTGCCCAGGGTCAGCATCGGCTCGATCGCGAGTACCGATCCGACCACGAGTTTCGGGCCCTTGCCCGGTGCACCCTCATTGGCCAGGAACGGATCCATATGCATTTCCCGGCCGATGGCATGCCCACCATAACCGTCGACGATCCCATAGGACCGGCCGTGCTGTTTCTCGGCCGCGCGCGTACCCATTTCGATGGCATGCGAGACGTCGGTCAGCCGATTACCGGGCAGCATTGCCGCGATACCGGCCTCCATCGACATCTTGGTGGCCTCGCTGAGCAGCTGATCGGCCTCGATGATCTCGCCGACACCGAAGGTCCAGGCGGAATCACCGTGCCAGCCTTCGAGAATCGCGCCGCAGTCGATCGAAACCAGATCGCCCTCGGCCAGCACCTCCGCGGCGGTCGGAATCCCGTGCACCACACGGTCGTTCACCGATGCGCAGATCGAACCCGGAAAGCCGTGGTAGCCCTTGAAGGACGGCACGGCACCCGCATCACGGATCACCTGCTCGGCGACCTCGTCCAGCTCCAGGGTGGAGACCCCGGGTTTGGCAGCCGCACGCACCGCGACGAGTGCGCGGCCGACGACCGCGCCCGCCGCCGCCATGGCATCCAGTTCACCTGCCGTACGGAACGGCACGACCTTCTTTTTGCGGTTGAAGACCATCCGGGCTCAGTGCTCCATTCCGAGCGGCATCATGTGCTCCGCAGGGGGCAGCATTCAGTGCCCAAGGGCGCGCAAGGCGCGGGCATTGACCTCGTCGATCTCGCCGACACCGTCGACCGAGACGACCAGACCGTCGTAGTGCTCCAGCAGCGGCTCGGTCTCCTCGCGGTACACCCGCAGCCGGTTGCGGATCACATCTTCGTTGTCGTCGGCGCGACCGCGCGCCATCATCCGGGAAACCACGGTCTCCTCGGGCACGACGAAGCACAGCACCGCGTCGAGCTTCTTGTCCATATCCGCGAGGATCTTCTCCAGCGCGTCGGCCTGGTCGACCGTGCGCGGGTAGCCGTCCAGTACAAAGCCGTTCGCGGCATCCGGCTCAGCGACCCGGGCCTCGACCATACGGTTGGTCACATCGCTCGGCACGAGATCGCCAGCGTTGATGTACTTCTGCGCCTCACGCCCCAGCGGGGTCTGGGCGGAAATATTGGTGCGGAACAGGTCCCCGGTGGAGATGTGCGGGACACCCAGCTTGTCCGACAGGAGATCGGCCTGAGTTCCTTTTCCGGCACCCGGCGGTCCGAGCAGTACAAGTCTCACTTGAGGAACCCTTCGTAATTTCGATTCATCAGCTGGCTTTCGATCTGCTTCACGGTGTCCAAGCCGACACTCACCATGATCAGCACCGAGGTGCCACCGAACGGAAGGTTCTGGGTGCCACCGGACGCGCCGATATCGAGGAACAGATTCGGGAGGACGGCCACGAGACCGAGGTAGATCGAGCCGGGCAGAGTGATGCGGCTCAACACAAAATTGAGGTAGTCGGCGGTCGGCTTACCCGGGCGGTATCCCGGAATGAAGCCGCCGAACTTCTTCATCTCGTCCGCGCGTTCCTCCGGGTTGAAGGTGATCGCGACATAGAAGTAGGTGAAGAACACGATCAGACTGAAGTAGATCGCGATGTATACCGGGTTGCCCGGGTTCACCAGGTATTTCTCGATGGCCGTCTGCCACCAACTCGTGCCAGTCGCCCCCTTGGACGAGGTCAGCTGCGACACGAGGTTCGGCAGGTACAGCAGCGACGACGCGAAGATCACGGGGATAACACCCGCCTGGTTGACCTTCAGCGGCAAGTAAGTAGAGGAACCGCCATACATCTTGCGGCCGACCACGCGCTTGGCGTACTGCACCGGGATTCGGCGCTGGCCCTGCTCGACGAAGATGACCCCGCTGACGATGGCAAACGCGGCGACACAGACCAGACCGAAGACCAATCCGCCACGGTTCTGCAGAATGTTGTTGCCCTCGTTCGGGATGCGCGCGGCGATACCGCCGAAGATCAGCAGCGACATGCCGTTGCCGATACCACGCTCGGTGATCTGCTCGCCGAACCACATGACCAGTGCGGCACCGGCGGTCATCACCAGCACGATGATCACCATGCCGAAGATGCTGGTATCGGCCAGGATGTCCTTCTGGCAGCCCCGCAGCAGCTGGCCGCGGGCCGCGAGCGCGACCAGACCGGTGGCCTGCAGGATCGCCAGCGCGATCGAGAGGTATCTGGTGTACTGCGTCATCTTGTTCTGGCCGGTTTGGCCTTCTTTACGCAGTTCTTCGAAGCGTGGGATAACAACGGTGAGCAGCTGGATAATGATGCTCGCGGTGATGTAGGGCATGATGCCGATCGCGAAGACCGACAACTGCAGCAGCGCACCACCGGAGAACAGGTTGATCAGCTGATAGATACCGGCGTTTTCACCGCCGGAGACCAGGTCGATGCATTCCTGCACGCTCTTGTAATCGACACCGGGGGACGGCAGCGATGCACCCAAGCGGTACAGCGCGATCAACCCCAGCGTGAAGAGAATCTTCCGCCGTAAGTCCGGAGTCCGGAAGGCCGATACGAAGGCGGAAAGCACAGATCCTCCTGGCGAACGACATGGTCATGCCACGGATATAGAAAACCCATGACGAGGCTTGGCAGACAACAATTGAACTCTAACAGTGGCACCGAACGAGCTCTTCACTCGTCCGGCGCCACTATCTGCAGAGTACCGTCAGCCCAGCTCGGTGACAGTGCCACCGGCCGCAGTGATCTTCTCCTTGGCGGCGCCGGTCACCTTGTCGACGGTCACCTGGACCGCGACGCCGATCTCGCCGTCGCCGAGAACCTTCACCAGCTGGTTCTTGCGAACCGCACCGGCGGCAACCAGCTCCGCCTTGCCGACCGCGCCGCCCTCGGGGAACAGCTTGGCGATCGAGCCGACGTTCACGACCTGGTATTCCGTGCGGAACGGGTTCGTGAAGCCCTTGAGCTTGGGCAGCCGCATGTGAATCGGCATCTGCCCACCCTCGAAGGCGGCGGGAACATTCTTGCGAGCCTTGGTGCCCTTGGTACCGCGGCCCGCGGTCTTGCCCTTGGAGCCTTCACCGCGACCCACGCGGGTCTTCTCGGTCTTGGCGCCGGGAGCCGGACGCAGATGGTGCAACTTGATGGTCATGTCAGACCTCCTCAACTGTTACGAGGTGGCGCACGACGTTGATCAGGCCGCGGTTCTGCGGGTTGTCCTCGCGAACCACGGTCTGGCGGATCTTGCGCAGGCCGAGCGTGCGCAGGCTCTCCCGCTGGTTCGCCTTGGCGCCGATCGACGACTTGATCTGGGTCACCTTGAGATCTGCCATTTACCGACCTCCTGCTGCCTGAGCGCGCGCACGCAGCATGCCAGCCGGAGCGACATCCTCGAGCGGCAGGCCACGGCGAGCCGCGACCTCTTCCGGACGCTGCAGCATCTTGAGCGCCGCAACCGTCGCGTGCACGACGTTGATGGCGTTGTCGCTACCGAGCGACTTCGCCAGAATGTCATGGATACCAGCGCATTCCAGCACCGCGCGCGCCGCACCACCGGCGATCACACCGGTACCGGGCGAGGCCGGACGCAGCATGACCACACCGGCCGCCGCCTCACCCTGAACCGGGTGGGTGATGGTCGAGCCGATCATCGGGACGCGGAAGAAGCCCTTGCGAGCCTCCTCGACACCCTTCTGGATGGCCGCGGGAACTTCCTTGGCCTTGCCGTAGCCGACGCCGACCAGACCGTTGCCGTCACCGACGATCACCAGGGCGGTGAAGCTGAAGCGACGACCACCCTTCACGACCTTGGAGACACGGTTGATCGCGACTACGCGCTCGAGCTGGTTCTTGTCGGTCTGCTGGTCACGACGGTCACCGCCGCCGCGACGATCCCGGCCACCGCCGCGGCCGTCGCGGCTGTCGCCGCCACCAGCGGCACCACTCTGCTGTCCGGCGGGTCCGTTGCCGCCGTCACGCCTCTGACGTCCCGGCATCAGACGTTCCTTCCGTAAATGTTTGCAGTCATCAGAACTTCAACCCACCTTCGCGAGCGGCATCGGCCAGCGCCGCGATGCGGCCGTGGTAGTCGTGGCCACCACGGTCGAATACGACGGCCTCGATGCCAGCGGCCTTGGCGCGCTCGGCCAGCAGTTCGCCGACCTTCTTGCCCTTGGCCGACTTGTCGCCGTCCAGTGCGCGCACATCGGCCTCGATCGAGGACGCGGCGGCAATGGTCTTGCCGACCGAATCGTCGATGAGCTGTGCGTGCAGGTGCCGCGAGGAGCGGTTGACCACCAGGCGCGGACGCTCGGTGGTGCCGACGACCTTCTTGCGCAGGCGGAAGTGACGGCGGGCCTTCGACAGGCGACGCGTCGTCGACACGTCCTTGCCACGCGGAATGCGCTTGGCCTTCTGATTTTCGGTTTGCGCCATGATCACTTACCCGTCTTTCCGACCTTGCGGCGAACGACCTCACCGGCGTAGCGGATGCCCTTGCCCTTGTACGGGTCGGGCTTGCGCAGTCCGTGGATGACAGCGGAGATCTGACCGACCTTCTGCTTGTCGATACCGGACACGGAGAACTTGGTGGGCGATTCCACCGCGAAGGTGATGCCCTCCGGGGCCTCGATCGGCACCGGATGCGAGTAGCCGAGGGCGAACTCCAGGTTCGAGCCCTTGGCCGCGACACGGTAACCGACGCCGAAGATTTCCATCTTCTTCTCGTAACCCTTGGTCACGCCCTCGATCATGTTCGAGACCAGGGTGCGGGTCAGGCCGTGCAGCGAGCGGTTCTGGCGCTGGTCGTCCGGACGGGCGACCTCGAGCTGACCGTCCTCACCCTTGGCGACGGTGATCGGCTCGGCGACGAGGTGGGTCAGGGTGCCCTTGGGACCCTTCACCGACACGTTCTGGCCGTCGATGGCGACCTCGACACCGGCAGGAATGGCGATGGGCTTCTTACCAATACGCGACATGTGTCCTACCTCCCCTTACCAGACGTAGGCGAGGACTTCGCCGCCCACGCCAGCTTTGGCCGCTTGACGATCGGTGAGCAGACCAGTCGACGTGGAGATGATGGCCACGCCGAGGCCGCCCAGGACCTTGGGCAGATTGGTGGACTTCGCGTACACACGCAGACCCGGCTTCGAGACGCGGCGCAGGCCCTGCAGGCTGCGCTCACGGCTGGGGCCGTACTTGAGGTCGACGATGAGGGTCTTGCCCACGGTCGCGTCCTCGGTCCGGTAGTCGGCGATGTAGCCCTCGCGCTTGAGGATCTCGGCGATATTCGCCTTGAGCTTCGAGTGCGGAGCCTTCACCTGATCGTGGTACGCCGAGTTGGCGTTGCGCAGACGCGTCAGGAAGTCTGCGATCGGATCAGTCATGGTCATGGTTCGACCTTGACACCTTTCTCGCTACGGTTCCCATGCAACACCGGCGTACGCATGCGCACGCCAGCCGTGGGCCTATAGCAATTCGGCGGTCCGGCCGACACTTGCCGACCGGATTGAGTTCTCATCAGAGCTCTCGGTGCCCGGGCCGCCCACACATCGATACAGTCGCTGTATCCAGGACATGCGGGCACAGAGGTGCCCAAGCAACCGCTCTAGTGTAGGCAAGGTCGCTACCAGGACAAAATCCGGGGTTCGCCCCTTACACTCACCCGGGTGCAGGATTGCTTCGCGACCGCACTCGTTGGTCGCGATGTCGAAGTGGCGAGTCTGGCGGCACTCGGACGGCGTGCGGCCACCGGACACGGGTGCGTCGTGCTGGTCGAGGGTGAGCCGGGGATCGGTAAATCGGCACTGCTGGCAGCGATGCGAAATCCATTCGCCGCAGCGGGCCTGCGCATTCGCGTCGGCGCCGCCGAGGAATTGCGGCAGGGCGTGCCGTTCGCCGCGGTGTGCTCCTGGCTCGACGACCCGGGCCCGACATCCCCGATCGACGCACTGCGCAGCGGAGATCGCGTGGGCGATGTGGCGGCGACCCATGAACTGACCATCGCCGAGGCGATTCTGGACCAGATCGACACCTGGTGCGCCGCGGGCCCGATTGCCCTGGTCATGGACGATGTGCACTGGGCGGACCGGTCGAGCCTGACGCTGCTGCACCGGCTCTGCACCCTCGTCGACGAACTGCCGCTGCTGCTGGTGCTCGCGGCCCGGCCGCTGCCGCGCGATCCGGCCTTCGCCGCACTGTCGGCCGAACTCGTGGCCCGGCAGGCCCCGGTACTGCGGCTCGGTGCCCTGCCCGCAACCGACGCCGCGAAACTGGTGCGTGAGCTGATCGGCGCCGAACCGGGACCACGGCTGTTGGCGAAGGTGGCCGAGGCCGGTGGAAATCCGCTGCATGTCTCGGAATTGGTGGCTGCCCTGGTGCGCGACGGGGCGATCAGGGTGATCGCCGACACCGCCGATCCCGCGGGCGCTGTTGTCGCGAACACGTCCGCGTCCTTGGCCGAGGCGATTACCCAGCGGCTGGACTTCCTGTCCCGTCCAACACGCGATGTGCTGCCGATGGCCGCGGCCCTCGGTCCGACCATCGATGTCGCGGACCTCGCGGTGATATTGCAGATCCCGATTCTGGATGTCTGGAGCGCCGTCACCGAGGCACTGGATGGCGGACTGCTCATCCGGGTGAACTCCGAGTTGGTGTTTCGGCACGACCTGATCCGCGATGCATTGGCCAATCGGCTGCCCGCTTCACTGCGGTCGGATCTGCTCCAGCAGGCCGGACAGGCGCTCCAGTCGACCGATGCGCCGATCGAACGGGTTGCCTACTATCTGTCGGTCGCCGACCGCGATTTGGACGCGGCCAGCCTCGATTGGCTGATCGGTGCCGCCGACAAGCTGATCGTTCGCGCACCCGAACTGGCGAAACGGTTGTTGAGCCGCGTCGCAACGGCGCCGGATCTCGATGCGGCAAGGCGTTCGGTACTGATCCGGCTGAGAATTCATGCCCTGCTGTGGGATGGGAACGCGGCCGAGGCCGAATCGGTGGTGCGCGAGGCGCTGCTCACCCAGCCGGAGGACGGCGGCCATATCGAATTGCGCTGGCTGCTCGCCCAGATCTATCAAGCCCAGGCCCGATTGGCCGATGCCGTCGCGGTCGCCGAGGAGGTGCTGTCCGCCAGCGAGCTGGGCACGACCAGGGAATTGGGCGTCGAGGACGCCGCCCGATTTCTGGGTATGACGGGACTCGGCAATTTCTTCCTCGGGCGGTTCGCGGCGGCGGAGCAGGCCGGTCGGCAGGCCGTATCGCTGGGCGAGCGCGCCGAGAATTCGCTGGCCACCGGATACGGACTGACTGCAGTGGGCGCGGTGCGCTATACCGAGGGCCATCTCGACGATGCGCTGAACCTGAGTGCTCGAATCCCGGCCCTCTTCGAGGACGGGACCGGGCCCGACCAATTCGATCCGTACGCGCTCTACGCGCACTGCCTGATCGAACTCGATCGGCTGGCCGACGCCGAGGAGGTGCTGAAGACGGCCATCGGGCGCAACCGCCGATTCCGCGGCGTCTATCTGTCCTCGAATCTGGTCGCCAAGGCGCGGATGTATCTGGTGGGCGGGCGCTGGGACGACGCGCTGGCCGAATGCGCGGCGAGTATGCAGACCCCCGATGTGCTCGGGTATGCGACGGTTGCGCACACCATTGCGGCGCTCATCGGAATTCGCCGTGGCACCTTCCTGCCGGACCCGGACGGCCTGCCCGCGCCGGATGATCGACCGGGCAATATCGGCTACGCGCACTTCCATCCGTGGGTCAAGGCCCTGACTGCCGAGGCCCACGGTCGCCCTGAGCTGGCGTTGGAACTTCTCCTCGACGCACATCAGCGGCTTGCCGACGGATTGGCCGCAGCCACACTGCATTACATCTTCCCGGATATCGCGCGCCTGGCCGCGGAAATCGGTGACGCGCCTGCGGCCCGGTCGGTAGCAGCCAGCGCGGATCTACTCCTCACCCGACAGCCGACCGCATCGCGAACCGGAACGGCCCTGCTGTGCCGCGGCCTCGCCGACTCCGATCCCGATGACCTGCTCGCCTCCGCCGACGTCTTCCGGCAATCCGGCCGCCCGCTGTTCGAGGCCCAGGCGCAGGAAAACGCCGCTGTCCTACTCGCCGCCGCGGGCCGCGGACCCGAGTGCCGCAACGCCTTGGACGCCGCGATCGAACTGTATTCCGGCCTCGGCGCATCCTGGGATTCCGCCCGCGCGGTTGCCCGCGTGCGCCCCTACGGAATCCGCCGCGGCGTCCGCGGCCCCCGCAACCGCCCCAAGTCCGGCTGGGCAGCCCTCACCGACACCGAACGCAAAGTCGCCGTGCAGGCCGCCGAGGGCCTGTCCAACACCGATATCGCAGCCCAAATGTACTTGTCCCGCCGCACAATCCAATCCCACGTCTCGAACATCCTGGCAAAACTGGACCTCCGTTCCCGCCGCGAAATCGCGACAGCCATGCCCCAACCCCATTGAATCCGTGGGTAACTCCGCGCGGCGTTTCGCGGGCCGCCGCAACCAGGGCAAATTGTCGCCGCGCCCGGCTAGCATGGCACCATGTCGAGTCCGCAGATCAAGCGTCCGGACCTCCCCGAGTACATGACCTGGGAGGAACTGGAACAGCTTCCCGAAGAGATCGCGGAGCAGATCGAACTCTGGAACGGTCGCGTTGTCTGGTTGCGACGCGGGCCAGACGAACACCAGGAGTTCACCAACCTCTTGTGGAGTGGGCTGCGCCGATGCGCCCGCAGCAACATGACTGCGGACCCCGAGCAGTGCTGGAGGGTGAGCACCGAGACCAACGTTTTCTTCGGGCGGACAGGAAAATCCGACTTCGTCACGCCGGACTTCATGATCTTCCGATGCCTGGACGAGCCATACCAGTACGTCCGATCCGACGGAGTTCTCTTGGTCGGTGAGGTTCTGTCACCATCCAACTCAGACGCCGACATGGAGCTGAAGAAGGCACGTTACGCCGCTGCCGGAATTCCGTGGTACTGGGAAGTTACCCTCGCGACCCAGCAAAGTGCGATAGCCCATGTCCACGCCTACGTCCTGGCACCGGACGTCGCGGCGCCACCCGGCGTCACGGTGCTGCACCAAGCCAACTACATCCTCGCCGGCACCTGGTCTCCCAGCGAGTCCGAGGCTATCGAAATCGACCACCCGTTCCCGATCCACATCCCCTGGTCCGAACTCGAATTCTGAACCGCGCGAATCGGTGTCGGGAAACTCCGTACCGAGTCGAGGTCAACATAGTCCACGGGCGAAGATTCGGGCTTTGTCGGCAGTGAGATCGTGAACCACAACCCATCGTCCGCCATTTGCATCAGATTCTTCGAAATATTCATTTCCGGTATCCGACTTCAATGCATCCGCGGCACTATCCTGCCAGTATTGCTTTCTCCAGTAGTCGGGAACCCACTACGACGCGATCCGCGTTTCGCTTCGCTTCTCCCCTGATGAAATCCAGCTGACTTTGCGTCTTGTCTCGGACCGCCTAGCGGGCGGCGTGGCGCGGCACCGGACGTTTCGGATCCGATGTTCGTGTGTCGCCGTCCGGGCTGGCGAGGCGCCGTTCCAGTGCGGTGAACGCAGTGATCACTTCGGGTGGCTCGAACGCTCGGTTGCGGCGGCCGATAGTGAGCTGATGCAGAATTCCAGCCTCGGTCAATCGCTCGACTGCGGCGTTCGCGGCGGGAAAGCTCCGCCCGATCAGGGCGGCCGCGGCGGAGACGGTGAGAATCGGGGCTCCGACGAGTTTGTCCAAGAGCAAGTCCAGAGCGGAGTTCGCCCGTACCGGCGCTACCCGATCCCGCCACGATCGTTGCAGGGCAGCAGCTTTCACTTCGAAAGCTGTCGCATCCTCGACCGCCCGAGTGCACGCGCCGGCAAAACGCGCCACCCAGGTGTTCAAATCGTCGGTGGCCTGCGCCGATTCCGCAGCACCTATATGCCGGAAGCGATTCAGCCCGTCGATGTAGCTGTCGCTCCAAGTGGCGAGGACCAGCGACACCGGCACGATGACTCGTTCTGCGACGCCGCGGCGGCGCAGAACGAGATGGATCAACGCGCGCCCGGTGCGGCCGTTGCCATCGATGAACGGGTGGATCGTCTCGAACTGAGCGTGGGCGATCGCCGCTTGTGCGACGGCGGGTAGGTCGTCGCTGTTGCAGAAGGCGATCAGGTCTTCCATCAACTCGGGCACGTATTCCGGCGGCGGCGGAACGAAAGCGGCCGAGCAGGGGTTGAACGAGCTGCCACCGATCCAGTTCTGCACGTCACGCAGGCATCCCCCGTGCTGCGCGAGCCTGGTGCCAGCAAGCAGGCGACGATGGGCCTCGAGTAAAACGTCTTCGCTGATCGGCTGGCCACGCCGCACCGCGTCGGTGGCGACCGCCATAGCGTCGATGTTGGCCAGCACCTCGGTGGCCGTCACGTCAGAAGATTCACCTTCCAGCTGCCGTGCCGCCTCAGCGCGCAGAAGTCGGCGCGCGCCGATTTCCAAGCCTTCGATCCGCGAAGAAGCGACGGCCTCGGCACGCAACAACAATCGAGACAACGCTTCCGTTTCGACCAGCGCCTGTGCTTCGGTGTCGTGCCGAGCGATCGCAACCTCGGCATCGACGACATCAGCAGCGGTCTCACTGGTCAGAACGATGGGGCGACCGACCAATGGATCAGGCAGATATGCCTGGTAGGTGCCGGAGCCGCGATCCCTGCGAGACAGACCGCTGCCATCCAGATTGCCCGACCAGCGCAGCTGCACAAACTTCGCCATGACACCTCCTTATTAAAGGTTAACAGATAACATTTAATAAGGAGTCGCGTTGCTATCGGTTCTTGCCCAGCAAACGCACAAGGGCACGGACTTACTGAGAGTCCGTGCCCTTGTTCTGTGCTCAGTTATGCGGGTGCGCTCACAATGAGCGCGAGCTCACCAGGAGCTCTTGTGCACACCCGGCAGCTCACCGCGGTGCGCCATTTCGCGCAGGCACACGCGGCAGAGGCCGAACTTGCGGTACACCGCGTGCGGGCGACCGCAGCGCTGGCAGCGGGTGTAGGCGCGAACGGCGAACTTCGGCTTGCTGTTGGCCTTGTTGACCAGTGCTTTCTTAGCCATTTGCTCAGTTCTCCTTGAACGGGAAGCCGAGGTGCTTGAGCAGGGCACGGCCTTCTTCGTTGTTGGTCGCGGTGGTCACGACCGTGATGTCCATACCGCGCGGGCGGTCGATGGAGTCCACGTCGATCTCGTGGAACATCGACTGCTCGCTGAGACCGAACGTGTAGTTGCCGTTGCCGTCGAACTGCTTCGGCGACAGGCCGCGGAAGTCACGGATACGGGGCAGCGCGATGGAGACCAGACGGTCCAGGAACTCCCACATGCGGTCGCCGCGCAGGGTGACCTTCGCGCCGATCGGCATGCCCTCACGCAGCTTGAACTGCGCGATCGACTTAGTGGCCTTGCGGATCTCGGGCTTCTGACCGGTGATCAGCTCCAGATCCTTGACCGCGCCATTGATGAGCTTGGCGTCGCGCGCGGCGTCACCGACACCCATGTTCACGACGACCTTGACCACGCCCGGGATCTGCATCACATTGGCGTAGTTGAACTCGGTGTTCAGCGCGTCCTTGATCTCGGCCCGGTAGCGGGTCTTCAGGCGCGGCTGGGTCTGCTCAGAGGTGGTCATATCAGATGTCCTTCCCGTTCTTACGGGAGATCCGGACCCGCTTGCCGCTCTCCTCGTCGGTCCGGTAGCCGATACGGGTCGGCTTGCCGTCGGAGTCGACGACCATCACGTTCGACACGTGAATGGAGGCTTCCTGGGTCACGATGCCGCCCGAGGAGGCGCCGCGCTGGTTGGCGGAGTTCGCGACGTGCTTCTTGATCCGGTTCACGCCCTCGACCAGGACCCGGTTCTCCTTCGGGTAGGCCTGAATGACCTTGCCCTTGGCGCCCTTGTCCTTACCCGAGATGACGAGCACGGTGTCACCCTTGTGCACCTTCATGTCAGAGCACCTCCGGGGCCAGCGAAACGATCTTCATGAACTTCTTCTCACGCAGCTCGCGGCCGACCGGGCCGAAGATACGAGTGCCACGCGGGTCGTTGTCCGCCTTGATCAGCACGGCCGCGTTCTCATCGAACTTGATGTACGAACCGTCCGGGCGACGACGCTCCTTGACGGTGCGCACGACGACGGCCTTGACGACCTCACCCTTCTTGACATTGCCGCCGGGGACGGCGTCCTTGACGGTGGCGACGATGATGTCACCGATACCGGCATAGCGACGCGACGAACCACCGAGAACGCGGATGCAGAGGATTTCCTTCGCACCCGTGTTGTCGGCGACCCGCAGTCGCGACTCCTGCTGAATCACTTCAGCCTCCTTGACCTGGATGTATACGCACGCCGGATTGCCGACCCGACGGGCATGGTCGTGTCACCACCCGAACGCGCGCCTGCCAGCGGTTATGTGGATCTCGATGACCCAACCACTGGGGGTTCACGGCCGGATTGCGGGCATAGCTCCCGCAGGCAACCGGTTCAGTGTAGGTGAATGCCCAGGTCGGTCCCAAATCAGGGCCCATCAACGCAGGCTGAGCTTCCGCTGTGAAACCGCGCCGATCAGTGCTCGCGAGCTGCGACGTTACTACCCTCGAGAACGAGCAAGATCGCCTGTAGAACTGTGCACATTCCGTATCACCGCTGGAAGAGAGGTTCTCTTGAGTTCGTCCGCGCGTTCCGCCCGGCTCGGTCGTCGCACCTTCCTGATCGCCCTCGGCGTGATTCCGGCCACCGCGCTGGTCTCCTGCTCGCGGGATCAGCCGGTGCGGCTCACCGGGGTCGATATGCGGGGCGAAGACCAGGCCATCCGGCCGCAGGACGATCTGTTCCGCTACGTCAACGGCAGCTGGCTGCGTGACTATCAGCTGCCGCCGGATAAGCCGTCCTACAGCACCTTCGACGAGGTCAGCGATCGCGTCGAACTGCAGCTGCGGGAGATCGTGGAGGGCATCCACGATCCGCAGGCCGGATCCGCCGAACAGCAGATCCGCGATCTCTACGACGCCCGACTCGATTCCGCCGAGATCGAGCGGCTCGGCCTCACCCCGCTGGCCGATCTGCTCACCGCGATCGATGGTGCGGCGAACAAGGCGGATCTCGCGCGGGTGATGGGCGGGCTGCCGATCGGCGGGCTGATCGGATTGGACGTCGGGGTGGATCCGAAGAATTCCGGCCGATATGTCCCCACCATCTCCCAGTCCGGTATCGATCCGAATATGGGTGAGCAGTACTACCGCAAGCCCGCATACGCCGAGCAGCGTGCGGCCTATCGGACCTACCTGGAGCGGGTCGCCGCGGGTGTGGGCTTCGCCGATCCCGCGGGCACCGCCCAGCGCGTATTCGACCTGGAGACCAGGATCGCCGCCGGTTACTGGGACGACGTGCGACTGCGCAATCCCGATGCCACCTACAACCCGCTCGACTGGCCCCAATTGACCGCGCTCGCACCGCAATTCGACTGGGAGCCGTGGCTCGCCGGTACCACCGACCGGCCACATTCGCTATTCGACCGGGTGGTAGTCGGGCAGCCGTCGTTCGTGACGGCCGCCGGACAGCTCTGGGCCGAGGTCGATATCGCGGCCTGGCGGGAGTATCTGCGGCTGGCGGTGGTCAAACGCTTCGCAGCGCTGCTACCCAGGGCCATTGCCGATGCCGAATTCGATTTCGTCGGCAAGGCATTGCAGGGGCTGCGCGAACGCCAGGAGCCGTGGAAGGACGGCATCGCCACCGTCAATGCGAATCTCAGCCAGGTGCTCGGGAAACTCTATGTGGGCAAACACTTTCCGCCCACGGCCAAGGAGCGCGCGCTGGCGATGGTCGCGGACCTGATGTCGGCCTACCGGGCCGATTTCACCGAGTCCACCTGGATGTCGCCGCCGACCGAGCAGGCCGCCATCGCCAAACTCGACAAGATCGTCACGAAGATCGGCTATCCGGATACCTGGATCGACTACTCCGGATTGACCATCACCCGCGGCAAGCTGATCGAATCCGTCCGTGCCGCAAACCAATTCGAGACCAAGCGCCATTTGGCAAGGCTCGGCACCCCGGTCGACAAGTCCGAATGGGGTATGCCGCCGCAGCTGGTGAATGCCATGTACGACCCGAATGCCAACTCGATCTCGTTTCCCGCTGCCATTCTGCAGCCGCCGTTCTTCGATAAGGACGCTCAGGCCGCGGTCAATTACGGCGCGATCGGGGCGGTTATCGGGCACGAGATCGGACACGGATTCGACGATCAGGGATCGCGCTATGACGGCGACGGCAATCTGCGCGACTGGTGGACACCCGAGGATCGCGCCGCCTTCGACATCAAGACCAAACAGCTGATCGAGCAGTACAACGTGCTGGTCCCCGCGGGCCTGGATCCGAGCAAGCACGTCGACGGCGCCCTCACGGTCGGGGAGAATCTCGCCGATCTGCGCGGTCTCGGTATCGCCCTGGCCGCCTTGGGCATCGCCGATAAACGCGACGGCAAGGACGATCCCGACCACCGGACGATGTTCCTGTCCTGGGCGCGTGTCTGGCGGAACAAGGCGACCGTGCAGCAGCAGGAAATGCGACTCGCCATGGACGTGCACGCACCCAATGAGTTTCGCGCAAATCAGGTGGTCCGCAATATCGACGAGTTCTACACCACCTTCGGCGTACAGCCGGGAGACCAGCTGTTCCTGCCCCAGGACCAGCGCGTCTCGCTCTGATCCGACGGGCTGGCGGGGCCGCCGACGGGTAGCCTCGGGCCAGCACTATCGCCCTGACGAGGATGCGGCGGGACCGCATCGGGAGAGGAATCCCCGTGACATCAACCGGTCGTCCCGGTCAGCTGGACCGACGCGCCTTCCTGGTGGCGCTCGGGCTGGCGCCCGCCGCCGTCGCCCTGGTCTCCTGCTCGAAGGATGCGCGTTCGGTCCAGCTCGCCGGGGTCGATATGGGCGGTGCGGACCTGACGATCCGGCCGCAGGACGATCTGTACCGGCATGTCAACGGCAAGTGGCTGCGCGAGTACCAGTTGCCGCCGGATAAGGCCGCGGTCGGCGCGATCAGCGACGCCAGCGATCGGACGCTGGATCAGCTGCACGAGATCATCGAGGCCATCAAGGATCCGAAGGCGGGTTCGGAGGCACAGCAGATTCGCGATCTCTACGACGCGCGGCTGGACGAGGCCACCTTCGAAACGCTCGGCATGACGCCGCTGGCCGATCTGTTCGCCAAGATCGACGGCGCGGCGACCAAAGCGGATCTGGCCAAGGCCATGGCGGAGCTGCCGATCTCCGGGCTGATCGGCATCGGTATCGGTATCGATCGCAAGAACTCCAACGCCTATATCCCCACCGTCAGCCAATCGGGTATCGGGCTCAGCGAGCAGTACTACCGCAAGCCGGAATACGCCAAGCAGCTCGCGGGCTACAAGACCTATCTCGAGAAGATGTCCGCGGGCGCGGGTTTCGCCGATCCAGCCGGCATTGCGCAGCGCATGGTCGATCTGGAGACCAAGATCGCAGCGGCGCATTGGGACAGTGTGCGCAATCGCAATACCGACGCCACCTACAACCTGATGAGCTGGCAGGAATTGGTCGCGCTCGGACCGCAATTCGATTGGGATCCGTGGATGACGGGCAATACCGATCGGCCACGCTCGCTGTTCGACAAGATCGTGGTCGCGCAGCCCTCATTCGTGACCGCGGTGGCGCAGCTGTGGGGCGATGCCGATATCGCGGTGTGGCGGGAGTACCTGCGCGTCAATGTGGTTGCGGAGTATGCCCGCTTCCTGCCCAAGGCGATCCGCGATGCCCGCTTCGAATTCGTCGGCAAGGTGCTCAACGGGATCGAGGAGCGGCCGGAAATCTGGAAGTCCGGCGTCGGCATCGTCAATGAGAATCTCGGCGACCAACTCGGCAAACTGTATGTCGAGAAGCACTTTCCGCCCGCCGCCAAGGACCGAGCCAGGCAGATGGTGGCCGACCTCATGGCCGCCTATAAGGACAACTTCACGCATTCGTCGTGGATGTCGCAGCCGACCAGGGATGCCTCGATCGTCAAACTCGACAAGATCGAGGCCAGAATCGGCTACCCGGACAAGTGGGACGACTACTCGGCGTTGCAGATCACCAGGGGCAAGTTGATCGAATCCCTGCGCGCGGTAAGTGCTTTCGAATCCAAGAAGGCGTTCAACCGGCTCGGTACCCCGGTCGACAAGTCCGAATGGGGGATGTCACCGCAGACCGTCAACGCCTACTACTCCCCGACCAGCAACCAGATCACTTTCCCCGCCGCCTATCTGCAGCCGCCGTTCTTCGACAAGGACGCCACCACCGCCGTCAACTACGGCGCGGTCGGCGCCACTATCGGCCACGAGATCGGCCACGGCTTCGACGATCAGGGCCGTAAATACGACGCCGACGGCAACCGCAGCGACTGGTGGACCCCCGAGGACCTGGCCGCATTCGAAGCCAAGACCAAACAGCTGATCGAGCAATTCGATGTGCTGGTACCCGAGGGGCTCGATCCCAAGTATCACGTCGACGGCGCGCTCACCGTCGGCGAGAACCTCGCCGACCTGCGCGGCCTGCAAATCGCCGTCGAGGCGTACCGCATCGCCGCCGGGCGCGAGGGCATCGAACCCGACTACCAGCAGATGTTCCTCTCGCACGCCCGCAGCTGGCGGGAAAAGCAGACCGAGGAATCCACCATCAGCCTGCTCCAGGACGTGCACGCCCCCAACGAATTCCGCTGCAACCAGATCGTCCGCAATATCGCCCAGTTCTACAACACCTTCGCCGTCAAGGAAGGCGACAAACTCTTCCTCCCGGAGAACCAGCGCATCACACTCTGAACCCCGCCCCGTAACAGCCCGGCCCACGCCGGGCTGTTTCGTTACCGAACCAGGTCAGCGAAACTGATCTCGCCCAGCACGACGTGCTCGAGCTGCACGAATCCGTCGCGATGCAACCGGTGCAAGCGGTACTCGGCGGCGTGCGCGTCGAGCCGGAACTCACGGACCTCTTCGATGTCGTATTTGGTATCGAGAGCTACGACCAGATAGAGCGGGATGCCTGCGCGGGCGTACTGCACCTTCTTGTCGAGCAGATCCTCAGCGGCGGTGGATGGCGAGGAAACCTCGATGACGATCAGGGCATCACCGGCCTCGGGTTTCGCACCCCGCTCCGGAAGGCAGCGATAGACCGTGACATTCGGCCGCCGGAACGTGAATTTGGTACTCGCCAGAGCACTACGTCGATACCGGTCTCGACTCGAATACACGGCTCGGTGCTCGGCAGTTGCTCCATTGCACCGGCCAGTCTGCGTGCCACACGATTATGCTCGGGCACCGGCGACTCACAGACGATCACATGCCCATGGACGACCTCGATCTCACGCGCCGTGTCCTCGGGCAGGAGACGGTATTGCTCCTCGGTCATCTCGTGCGGCAGATGGCCGGACGGCCCGATCGTCATGACGGAAGCCTACCCATTCGCCATATCGAGAGCCCATGTCTGCGGCAGCTGACCCACACCTGCGATCTACTTCGCCGGTGTAGGTCGTCGGATGGATGTGAATAAGCCCGGCTGCTGTGCCGGGCTTAATTCATACGGGAAGCGCTTCGAGGGGAAGGCTTGCTCCGCCGAGGCGACTCTGGTCAGAAGGCGCTGCCGGTGGAGGGCATGGGGAAATAGCCCGGGTAGCCCGGGTAGCCGAACCAGCCGCCGTAGCCGCCCCAGCCGCCGTAACCGCCCCAACCGTCGTAATCGCCCCAGCCGCCACGACCACCCCAGCCACCCCAGCCGCCACGACCCCAGCCACCATGACCCCAGCCGCCGTGGCCATGGATGTCGTCGGCCTGATCCACCAGCACGATGGCCGGGCCCTGGGTGTCGGTCGTGTCAGCGAGCGCCGGGCCCGCTACCGCGGCGATCGGGGCCAGGGCCAGGGCGGAGGTGATAGCGATGCGGGCAACCATGGGCCGGAAGCGTCCGGCGGAACTCTTTTGATTCATCGGAACTAACCTCGATTCGGTATGCGTCAGTCGTGCGAGGACCCGCGTGCTCACGGGTTCGACGTCGATGCCTCCCGGACGAGAGGATCATTTATTGACGCCATTGAACGTACCGCTATATAGCGGTACGTTCAATAGGTCCACGACAGATGACGTGACAGCAAGCGGCAGACAGAAGCGGCGCGGGAATCAATATAGGTTAGGCTGACCTACTCTATTGCGGCTCGAAGGGAGCCGAGTCGGGGAATTACTCGATGAGGAGAGGGTGACGATGCAGTCTGTTCGGATGTCTGGCAGCTGGCAGCGGGCGGCGGTTGCCGTGCTGGCCGGTGCGCTGACCCTGGGTATTACCGCCTGTGGGTCGCCCAGCGATGATGCGGGATCCGACGGCGACGCGCCCGTCACCATCAACCATGCGCGCGGCACGACAACCGTCCGTGGCACCCCGAAAAAGATTGTCACGCTGGGGAATCAGTGGCTGGATTCGACACTGGCGCTCGGCGTGACACCGGTCGGCTATGTCGATAATGTCGCCTCGATATCCAAGAGCACGCCGCCGTGGGAGCCGAAGGCGCTCGAATCGTCGAAGGCCCTGAATACCACCGGCAATATCGCCGAACAGGTCGCGGCGCTGGAACCGGATCTGATTCTGGTGGACGGATTCCTGGCCGACCAGAAGACCTATGACGAGCTGTCCAAGGTCGCGCCGACCCTGCCCGCGCTGACGAAGGAGACGGTCGCGTCCTGGCAGGATCAGGTGACCGCGCTCGGCAAGGTCCTGCACAACGAGGATGCCGCGACGCGGGTGATCGCCGATGTGGACAAGAAGGTGCAGTCCATCGGCCAGGCGCATCCCGGACTGAAGGGTAAGACCTTCGCCAGCACCTGGTTGGCCAGCCCGGCGCAGCTGATGGTGCTGACCGATCCGAACGACGGATCGAGCAGGATCTTCACCCAGCTCGGGCTGAGCATTCCGAAGAACCTGACTGATAAGCCGTCGAATCAGGGCAGGCTCGCGCTATCGCCCGAGCGGGTCGACGAGCTCACCGCCGATCTGCTGCTGGCCGGATACTCCCAGGGCATGGACGAAAAGTACCGACAGCTGCCGGGATACGCCGATCTGCCCGCGGTGCGCAAGGGCTCGGTGGTGTTCCTGACGGTGCAGGAGATCAGCGCCGTCAACCAGCCGACCGCGCTTTCGGTGCCCTATCTGTTGACCAAGCTGGAGCCAGCCTTCGCCGTCGCGGCGAAATAAGTTCAGCCCGCCGCGGATCGCAGGCCCGCCAACGCGCGGGCCTTCGGCCATTGCGCGGCCAGTTCGAGCAGATAACGCAGTTCATCGGACCGATCGCGGGTGCCGACCGGCACCGCGTCCGCGGCGTGCCGGACCGGTTCCGGTGCGACGCCTTGGGTCTTCGCCTGTGCGGCATAGGCGATCGCCAGGGCGCGCCCGCCGACATCGCCGTCGAAGGGTGCATCCGCGCGGTACTGCTTCAGGTGCAGCATGGCATCCCAGATCTCGACCGTCATGCGGTACAGCCGGGACAGCGATTCCCCGTCATGCACCGGGCCGTCACGGAGTACGACCTCCGGCACCGCGGCCGTGAGATCGCGCCACAGCGGGCGTAGCACCCGGCAGGCCCGGCCCGCTCGATCCAGCTGGGCGCGCACGAGCACCGCGTCCACGACGGGAAACGAGATCAGTACCGCGATCACGGCGAAGTTCACGAAGGCCAGCACGGCGAAGGCGGTGCCCGGCTGCTCCGGCGAGACGCCGATGGCGGCGCGCACCAAGGCCACGCAGGAGGACACGATCCAGCAGCAGGCAGTCGTCAGCAGGGCCGAGTAGGCCAGCCGCTCGGCCACCGTCGCACCGGGGAGCCGCAGTTCCCGGATGCAAGCGCGGGCGATCAGCACACTGGCGGCCAGGATCGGCAGATATGAGCCCGCCCAGATCACGGCATCCCAGCGCAGCCCGCCGACGACGGGCAGTCCGAGGCCCTCGGTCACCGTGCCGACCAGCACCAAGCCACCGACCGACGCACCGACCGCGTTGTAGCGACGCTGTCTGCGGACCGCCGCCGCGGCGGGCGCCCCATCGAGCAGTCGTGCCAGGCCGTACAGGTACGCGACCGCAATGAGCCCGGCGCTGAGGAACAACCGGTGCCCGAGATCGTCATGATCGAGCGCGAAGGCCGGCCCGGCCATCAGCAGTCCGGCCAGATTCCACCCGAGCGCGCGATTGACGAGCCGATCCATCGTCACCTCGTCGAGCAGAAACCAGCGAGCGGCCGTGATCACGGCAACGAATACGAACGTCGACACTCCGACCACGGGCGGCACACTGTTCATCGCGCTCGACCCTAGAACCCGAAGGGGCCGAACGCGATTCGATCAGCGCACCGCGATCAGTTCCTCGGCCTCGGCGAGTTCGGCCTGTTCGTCCTCGACGTACTTATTGCCAGCGAAGTACGAGGATGCGGCGGCCATGAACATCATCAGCGCGGCGGATACGAACACCACGATCAGGCCCGAGTGGAACGGTCCGGTCAGCAGATTCGGGAAGAACTCCTGACCGGTGAGGGTGTCGGCATTGACGCCGGGCTTGGCCAATTCGCCGGTGGGGCCGAGCAATTCCTGGATCGGGTTGTAGCCGAGGAAGGCGGCGAACATGCTCGCTACCGGCGGCAGGTCGGCGAGCTGGGTCGCAGCACCCGCGGACACACCCTGGGCGCGCAGGCCGCTGTCGAGCGCCGAGGGCAGGCTCGCGGCAAGGCCGATGACCATGAGCGAGAAGAAGATTCCCATCGACAGCGCATTGCCGCCGTTGAACAGGGTGCCGCGCATACCGGAGGCCGCGCCGCGCTGGGCCGCGGGCACGCTGGACATGATGGCGGCGGTATTCGGGGAGAAGAACAGTCCGCAGCCGATGCCGTTGAGCAGCACGATCGCGGCGAAGACCCAGTAGTTGAAGTCGACCGGGATGACGAGCAGCAGCAGGAAGGTGAGCCCGGCCAGCGTCGCGCCGCCGGTGGTGAACAGACGCGAACCGTAGCGGTCCGACAGCCAACCCGAAACCGGTCCGGCGGCAAGGAATCCCACGGTCAGCGGCAGCAGGTAGATACCGGCCCACAGCGGGGTCGATTCGTAGTCGTAGCCGTGCAGCGGCAGCCAGATGCCCTGCAGCCAGATGATCAGCATGAACTGCATACCGCCGCGACCGATCGAGACCATCAGGTTGGCGAAGTTGCCGAATCCGAAGGCGCGGTTGCGGAATAGCGACAGATGGAACATCGGCTCGGCGACCTTGGTCTCCACCACGCAGAACACCGCGAGCAGGGCGATGCCGCCGAGCACCGCGCCGAGCACCCAGGGGTTGGACCAGCCGGTGGGGTGGCCGCCGTAGGGCTGGATGCCGTAGGTGATGCCGGTGAGCAGTGCGGTGAGGCCGAGTCCGAAGGTAATGGTGCCCGCCCAGTCGACCTTGCCCTTGGTGCGCGTTCCCACCTCGTGCAGCGAGCGGTAGGACCAGATCGCACCGACGATGGCGATCGGCACACTGACCCAGAACACCGCGCGCCAATCCCATTCCGACAGCACACCGCCGATGATCAGTCCGAGGAATGAACCGGCGACCGCGGCGACCATATTGATGCCGAGTGCAGTGCCGCGCTGTTTGGCGGGGAAAGCGTCGGTGAGGATGGCTGTCGAATTGGCCGTCAGCATGGCGCCGCCGATGCCCTGCAGCACGCGCCAGACGATGATCCACATCGCACCCGATCCGCCGTGGAACGGATCGAACGACAGCGCGACCGAGGTCACCGCGAAGACCGCGAAACCGAGGTTGTAGATCCTGACGCGGCCGAAGATATCGCCGAGCCGCCCGAACATCACCACGAGCACGGCGGTGACGAGCAGATAGCCCATCAGCATCCACAGCAGATAGCCGACATTGCCCGCTTCCAGCGGATTCAGCCCGACGCCGCGGAAGATCGCGGGCAGCGAGATCAACACGATCGAGGCATTGACCGCGCTGAGCAGCACACCGAGGGTGGTGTTGGTCAGGACGATCCACTTGTAGTGCGGGTGATCCCGGTCGTAGCGCAGGCGACGGCGAATGGTCTGGACATCACCGAGATCGAGATCGGCGGATGGAATCGTCACGGCAGCCCCTTGCTGAGTTATTACCTCAGCAAACTATATAGTTAGCTGATGTAACGAACAAGCCGAGGGCCCACCCAGTGAGAAGTCTCAGCTCTCGGCGGCTCTGCGGTAGCCGCGAACGGCGAACGCGCCGAAGGCCACGGCGAGCCCGATGGACCAGGCCATCGTCTGCAACAGCGGGGTGGCAACGGGGCCGCCGATCGTGCAGCCGCGCATCGCCTCGATCGCACAGCTCATCGGCTGGACTCGGACTATCGGCTGCAGCCAGCCCGGATAGTTCTGCACCGGAGCGAAGCCGGAATTGAAGAACATGCCGAGCAGGACGAGCGCCGAGAACAGCTGCACGACCTTATTGCCCGCTCTGCTGACGCCGACCGTGATCACCATGGTCGCGAAACCCGGTATGAGCAGCACCGGAACAGCGAGCGCACCGAGCATGCCCAGCCAGCCCTGGTGGAAGCGCAAGCCGAGCGCGATACCGAGCGCGACCACAATGATTGTGGCGATCAGCGTGCGCCCGCATTCGGCGAGCAATCTGCCGATCAGTCCGGCCGCGCGGTGCACCGGCAGCACCCAAAAGCGCCGCAGCAGACCGCTTTCCCGCTCGGCGTAGAGCGAAAGCCCGGTGCCCATCGCGCCGTACATCGCGCCGGTGACCGCGATCATCGGGACGAAACCGTAGATGGTGTCCACACCGGAGGATGCGCTGAGGAATTTGTTGAGCACCAGCTGGTACATCAACAGCAGCAGCACCGGCAGGATCAGCGTGGAGGTCAGCACCTCCTGCTCGCGCGGCCAGCGCCGCAGCAGTCGGCCCGTTTCGACGAGACTCTGGTCGATCAGTGTCTTCATGGCCGCCGCCCTTCCACCAGGACCGAGACGGCGGTGAACGCCACGATCAGGCCGAGGATCCAGGCCAGCGCGATCGCGACGGCCGAGGTGTAATCGCCCGCGGCGAGATCGCGCAGTGCGGCTGCCGCCTGGGAGACCGGCTGATTGCGCACAAAAGGCTGGATCCATCCCGGAAAGCCCTCCGCCGGAACGAAACCCGTCGACATCATGATCAGCAGCAGTTGTGGCGCCAGCAGTGCCGATGCGCCGATCTCCGGCTTACCGGTGGCGACGCCGAGTGCGTCGGCGCCGATCACCAGCGCCACACCGAAGGCCAAGGACAGTGCGACGAAGGTGAGAGCCGCCGCCCCGCCGTGGAATCGGAAGCCGAAGCCAGTGCCGATCACCAGCGCTCCGGCGAGCCCCGCCAGTGCGCGGACCAGATTCGCCGACATCCGGGCGGCCAGCGGGATCCAGGAGCGCACCGGCATGGAGCGCATGCGAGTTCCCATGCCGCTGAAGGTGTCTCGGGCGGCGCGATCACCGGCCGACATGGCGGTGAAGAACATGCTCTGCAGCACGATCACCGGCAGCAGGTACTGGGCGTAGTCGGCACCGGTCTGCTCCATCGACTTGCGCAGCGGGACATAGAAACAGAGGAAGAAGATCATCGGGGCGAGGCAGCCGAAGGCTAGGTCGCCCTCGCGCAATGCCGCGCGCACGGTGCGCCCGCTCAGTGCGCTCCATTGCATTCCGGCTGGTATCGGGGATATTTCGGTCATGCGGTCAGCGCTGCCGGTGCGTCGGTGGTGAGCTCGATGAAGACCTCGTCCAGCGATGGTCTGCGCAAGGCGATATCGATGAGTTCGATGCGGGCGTCGGTAATGCGGCGCAACGCTTCGGCCAGCGTGGCCGCGCCGTCGGGCGCGGGCAGCGAAACCCGGTCCTTGGATTCGGCGACGGTGACCGCGCCGAGGCCGTGGAGCGCGGTGACAACGGCGGGCACGTCGGCCGCGTCGACCGGAACGACCTCGCAGTAGCTCGAACCCGAGCGGGCCTTGAGTTCATCCGCGGTGCCCTCGGCGATCACCCGGCCCTTATCGATGACGATGATGTTGTCGCTCAACGCATCCGCCTCTTCGAGGTATTGCGTGGTGAGCAGGATCGTCACGCCCTGTTCCCGCAGCGAACGCACCAGCGACCAGACGCCCTGCCTGCTCACCGGATCCAGGCCGGTGGTCGGTTCGTCGAGGAAGACGACCTTCGGCGGGCGGACCAGGCCGCAGGCGATATCGATGCGCCTGCGCATACCGCCGGAGTAGCCGCCGACGCGGCGGTCGGCGGCCGCGGTCAGGTCGAATTGTTCGAGCAGTTCGGTGGCGCGAACCCTGGCCTGTTTCGGGCGCAGGCCCATCAGGCGGCCGAACAGGACCAGGTTCTCCCGGCCGGTCAGCACCTCGTCGAGCGCCGCGTATTGGCCGGTGAGCATGATGGATGCGCGCACGGCCGCGGCCTCGCGCACCACGTCGTATCCGGCCACCAGTGCGCGGCCCGCATCGGGTTTGGTCAGCGTGGACAGTATGGAGACCGTGGTGGTCTTGCCCGCGCCGTTCGGGCCGAGCACTCCGAGCACACTCCCGGCGGCTGCCGCGAAGGTGAGGCCGCGCACTGCGTGGACGTCGCCGAAGGACTTGCGGACGTCCTCGACCACAATGGCGTTATCGGTCGCGTTCATCGTTCTCCCGGTGCTGTGTTGGGCATGGCGGCGGCCACCACGGTGACGCAGCGCTGCCAGATGGTGGTGAAGCGGTCGATCTCCGCGGTATCGAAAAGTGCGTCGCTCCAGCGGAACAGCGTGGCCAGCTGGGGTCCGTCGGCACCGGGGTACACAGCGGTGACGAGGTCGATGGCGTAGCGCAGCGGCATATCCGGTTCGGGGGCGATCGGAAGGCGTTGGTGCAGGCCGAGATCGGTGATCGGGGACCATGGTCGCGATGCGTTGGCGGCGAGGTCCATGCGGCCGAGGTAGTCGAGCATCACCTGTGGATCGCGCTGCGGCGCGGTGTCACCGTAGGTGAGCAGGCCGTAGTCCAAGCCCTTGTTCGGGATACTGTCCAATTGGGTGCCAATGGCTTTCAGCAGACTCGCCACCTCGGCCGGATCGGCTTCGGCGCCGATGATGTCGAGTGCCGAGCCCGCGCCGACGCGCAGCGGATAGACGGTGGTGAACCAACCGACGGTGCGAGCGGTGTCGACACCGCCGACGGTGGCGTCTTCGCGGCCGTGTCCCTCCAGGGCCACCAGTGCGCCGGTGGCGGCGTCCTGGTTTCGTTCGGATCGCCAGGTGGTGAGTGCGATCGTCAGTGCGGTGAGCAGGAATTCGTGCATGCCGATATCGGCGCCGAGGCGGTCGAGGATGCGGCGGGTGCGGTCGGTCGGCGCGAACGATGGGGTGATCCGGTAGGAGGACCAGGTGTCGCGGGTCGGATCCGGGTGGCGCCGGCCGAGTTCCGGATCGGGGCCGGTCAGCTGCGCTGTCCAGAAGTCGCGTTGGGCGAGTACTTCTGGTGCCGTTCGGCGCTCGTGCAACAGTTCGGCCCAGCCTCGGTAGCTGGTGCATTCCGCTGCGATGGTGGGGATTCGGCCTGCGCTGAGCTGTGACCAGGCATCGGCCAGATCCGCGAGGATGATGTGCCAGGAGACGGGGTCCACCGCGAGGTGGTGGATCGACAGCAGCAGTATGTCGGTGCCCTCGAAGCGGACGACCTGCATCATGGTGCCCGTCAGCGGATCGATACGGTCGATCGCCGCGCGCGAATGCTGCGCGAGCACGGCGGCAAAGTCGCCGGGTGCCGGGACCTCCCGCAGGATATCGGCGGCGCGCACGCTGCCCGGCGCCCTGGTTTCGAGCCGGTGCCCGTCCGCGGTCGTCGTCAGCCGGGCGCGCAGCATGTCGTGGGCATCGAGTAGGGCCTGCAGTACCGATTCCAACTGCGGCCGGTCCAGTTCGGGGGGCAGCGATATCAGCGTCGAGAGTGCGAGCCTGCGGAAACCGCCGTACTCGTACATCCAGGACATGATCGGCGTCGGACGCACCTCACCGAATTCGACCGGGGTGCGCACCGACTCCTGTTGTGCCGCACGGGAATCGATGGCGACGGCCAGGTCACGGACAGTGTGGTTGGACATGACCACGGCCGGGCTGACGGATAGCCCGGCACGGCGCACCGCGTTCACCAGTGAGATGGCGACAATGCTGTCCATGCCGAGCGCGATGAAGTCGTCATCGATGCCGGGCGCTGTCCCACCCAGCACCTCGGCGAGGGCGCGGCACAGCGTCCGCTCGGTATCGGTATTCGGTGGGGTGCGACCGGCCGACCCCGCCAGTGCCTCCTGGCCGAGTGCGGTCAGCGCACGGATATCGAGCTTGCCATTGGCGGTGACCGGGAGCTCCGGCAGCGAAATGATCCGGGCCGGAACCATATATCCGGGCAGCCGTTCGGCGAGGTCGGCGCGCAGTGTGGCCGCATCGGCCGTCGCACCGACCGCGAAGGCGACGAGGCTGGGGCCGCTCGGCCGCTGTACCACAACGACCGCGCCCGCACGCACCTGCGGCAGCCGCAGCAAAGCCGTTTCGATATCGCCGATTTCGATCCGGTAGCCGCGAATCTTGACCTGGTCGTCGGCCCGGCCCAAATAGGCGAGGTCGCCATTCGGCAACTGCCGCACCAGGTCGCCGGTGCGATACATGCGCGCACCCGGTCGGAAGGGGTTCGCGACAAAGCGGTCGGCCGTGGTGGCGGCCTTACCGATATAACCGCGCGCCACCTGGGCACCCGAGAGGTACAGCTCACCGATGACGCCGTGCGGCACCGGCCGGAGCATGGCGTCCAGGACGTAGGCGGACATGCGATCCACCGGTCCGCCAATGCTCGGCTGCGCATTCCCGGGCTGGTCGCGACCGGTGTTCACCGTCGCGACCACCGCCTCGACGGTGGTCTCGGTGGGGCCGTAGCAGTTGTAGACGGCGGTGCCGGGCAGGGTGCGCAGCCGCTCCCACATGGGCGCACCGATGGCCTCACCGCCGAGCGCGAGCACGGTCAGCCGCTCACCGTCCACCAGACCGGCCGCGGCCAGCTGGGTGAACATGGACGGCGAGGTGTCGATCATATCGATCTCGTGCCGGACGATGCCCGCGACCAGACCCTGCGCATCACGCATTTCGGTCTCGTCGAACAGATGCACCGCGTGGCCGTCGAACAGTCCGATCATCGGCTGCCAGGAGGCGTCGAAGCTCAGCGACCAGGCGTGTGCGATCCGCAGTCGGCGGCCGAGCCGGGCCACGGCCGGACGGTAGACACGGTCTCGGTGATCGGCGAAGTAGCTGCTGAGGGCGGCGTGCGTGCCCATGACGCCCTTGGGTTCGCCGGTGGAGCCGGAGGTGAAGATCAGGTACGCGGCGGTCTCCGGGTGGATCGGCCGGTAGGGCGAAATGGGATGGTGCGCGATCCGCTCGGCAACGGCGGGGTCGTCGAGCACCACTAGCGGGCGCTCGTTCTCGCCGAGCAGGTGTGCGCACTCGCCCACTGTCAGGACGAGTTTCGGGCTCGCCTGACACAGGATGGATGCGATGCGCGCTGCCGGTGCCGAAATATCCACCGGCACATAGGCACCACCCGCCTCCAGCACTGCGAGGATCGCGACAATCGATCGGGCTGATCGCGGAAGCATCAGGGCCACAACCGTTTCCGGTCCTATGCCGTGCAGGACGAGCTCGCTCGCCAGCTGCCCGGCAACTTCCCGCAGCTCACGGTAGGAATAGCGCGCGGTGCCGGTTCTCAATGCAACTGCGTCCGGGGTCCGGTCGACCTGGCTCAGGAATAGTTCGTAGACTCCTGGCCCGGCAGTACTCGACGGCGATTCGATCCCGAATCGCGCCTTCTCTTCGGCCAGCAGCACATCCACCGTATCGGGACTCGCATCGCCATGGTCGGGCAGCTGGCGGAGCACCGATAGGATCCGCGCGCCGATATCGGCGACCGAAAAGTGCGGCAGCGCTTCGGCAATCGCCTCCAGCATCACCACGAGTATCCCGTCGTTCAGGTAGGAGACGACCGAAAGCGGGTAGTGCACCAGGCTTTCCATTGCGACCGGCAGGAAGCGAGTGCCATTCGCGGTGACGATCGGATCGGTGGCCGCGCCGATGGGCGCGTTCTCGAAGACGAACAGCACATCGAACAGCGCACCGTGACCGGCCGCGCGCTGAATGGTCGACAGGCTCACGTATCCGGCATCGCGCATGGCCGCCGATTCGCGCTGCAGTTGCACGCACTGCTCGGCGACCGTGCGGGTGCCATCGATCAGGACGCGGGCGGGCACGGTATTGATGAACAGCCCGATCATCGTCTCCACACCGGGCAGCGCATCCGGGCGACCGGAGATGGTGGTGCCGAAAACGATATCGCGTCGATCGGTGAGTCTGCCGAGCACGACCGCCAGGGCGTACTGCACAACGGTATTGAGAGTCAGGCCGTTCGACCGCGCCCAGTGCACCAGCCGCGCGGTTTCGGCGGTGTCCAAGCCGAATCGGCTGCGGCGCGGAATCGCCGCGCCGACCTCGGTCGCCGTACCACCAGCGAGCATGAGCGGACCGCTCAGTGGCGCAAGGTATTCGGTCCAGCTGCGGGTGATCGCGGCGGCGTCCTGTGCGGCGAGCCAGCCGATGTAGTCGCGGTAGGGCCGGGCGGGCGGTAGCGAATCCGCCTGTCCCCCGGCCTCGTACACCGCGATGAGCTCGCGGAAGAACACCGCGACCGCCCAGCCGTCCATCAGGATGTGGTGTGCGGTGACGATCATTCGACGCCGCTCATCGGGCAGCGCGACCAGCGTAATGCGCAGGGCCGGGCCGCGACCGAGGTCGAACCGCTGCTGCCGTTCGGCCTCGGCGATGGCATCGAATTCCTCCGGCCGGGCCGAGATTTCGAGCCACGGCAGATCCACCCAGGTCGGCACGATCTGCACCGGCTTGGGTAGATCCTTATCCCAGAACGAGGCCCGCAGGTTGGCGTGTCGCTCCAGGATCACCTCCGCGCTGCGCCGCAGCATCGGCACGTCGATCGGACCGCCGATATCGATGACGAACTGCATGGTGTACAGATCGACCCCGTCGGCGGCCAGTCGCGCCAGCGAGAACAGGCCCTCCTGCAGCGGGCTGAGCGCCAGCACATCCTCGATTTCGGCCGGAACGCTCCGGTCCACCGTCATCGCACCGCCTTTCGACCGATGGTCACCGCGACACCGCCACTCATCCGGCGAGCCGATCGGAAGCAGCCGCCCCTCATTGCGACTGCTTCCACGCCGCACCCAATGCGGCCAGTGCGTCCGAGCTGAGGCCGGACACACTCATGGCGGCATGCTGGTGCCGGGCCGGTTCGGCGGACTGATCGGTATCCGCCGGTACGCCATCGCTATTCGCGTCGTCCAGGGCCGTACCAAAGGTGTCTTCGATGGTCGTGGTCACACCCGCCGGCACCGCCGCATCGACCGCGGCCGCGAGTTCGGCGATGGTCAGGTGTTCGAATACCAGCTGCGGGGACAGCGGCAGTCCGATCTGGTTGGCACGTGCCGACCATTGGATGGAGATCACGCTGTCGCCGCCGAGTGCGAAGAAGCCGTCATCGGCGGTGACGTCCTCGATTTCCAGCAGTTCCTCGAGGATCGAGATCAGCTGCTGTTCGGTATCGGTGTGCGCGGCATCGGAAGGCGCTGTGCTGGTGTCGACGATGGCCGTCACCTTGGTTGCGAAGGCGAGTCGCCCCGCCGTATCCCAACGCGCTCGCTGCCCGGTCCGGAACAATCGGGCTCCCGGCAGATACGGATCGTCGATGAAGGCGTGCGCCGACTCCTCGACATAGCCATCGGCGAGTCCGGCACCACCCACATAGACATCGCCGTGCACGCCGGGTGCGACCGGTCGCAAGGCGGCATCCAGAACCAGCACCCGACCCCCCGGGATAGGACGCGCGTATCCGCTTCCGTCGACCGCACCGCGGGCCACCGCGCCCGCGTATTCCGGGATCCGATAGTCGAAGGTGGCGATCGAACCGGCCGCGAGCGCGGGCAGCAGATCGGGCAGTGCGGCGGGCCACGCGGTTCCCGTGACCTCCCAGCTGCGCACCGACGGCAGCATCGAGATTCCGGTGTGCACGATCCGCGCAAGCGTGGCAGGGTCGGCGACCACGTGGGTGACCGCGTGCGCGCCGATCAATTCGACCAGTGCGACCGGATCGTCGCGCTGCGAATCGGTGGTGCGGATCAGCGTCGCACCATCGGCCAGCGCGGCCAGCAGTTCGACCTCGATCTCGGATCCCGACCACGGTGCGGCGACGAGTCGCACATCCGCCGAACCCCTTGCCCGGTCGAATGATTCGGCACGGCGATCGGCGGCGACAGCGCGTCGATCGGCGACAGCGGCCGCGATGGCGTCCCGCGTGAACACCGCGGTAGGCGCATCGACACGCGAAAGTGCAATGGTCCCATCCGTATTCGCGATCGCGTCGAGCGTGGCCAGGCGACGGACCACTGCGGCCACCGACGCACCATCGGGCATACTCGCCCCGGCCCCACGATCGAGCTGTTCGAACAGCGCACCGTAGCTGAGGGCTTCCGCACCGCAACGCACCGCGATCCGGTCGGAGGGAATGCCGCGCCCGCGCCGGATCAGCTCGGCGATCCCGGGCATCCAGGAAAGCTCGACGCCCGTGGCCCATTCGCCGAGCACCCGCTGACGCTCGGCGACGGGCATGATGTCGAGTTCGCCGACGGTGCTGTCGGGAGATGCCGCGAAGGCAGTGAGCACGCGGAGCATGCGCTGCGCGAACAACTCTCCGGTCGCGGGCTCATAGAGATCAGTATTGACGATCACACTGGCCTCGAAGCCGCCATCGGATCCCGCGAAGAAATTGATGCTCAGGTCGAGCAGCGAGATATCGAAGTCCAATGGCAGCACCGTGAGTGCGGTCCGCGCGTCGAGTCCCTGGTCCGCGCCGTCCCAGTTCTCCTCGCGGAAGTGCATCATGGCCTGGAACAGCGGATTCCTGGCCCGCGAACGGGCCGGGTCGAGCGCATCCACCAGGCGCTCGATGGGGATGTCCTGGTTGCTGTACGCACCGAGCGCGATATCGCGGGAGCGCGCGAGCACGGTGCGCAGCGTGGGATCGCCGGACAGGTCATTGCGCAGCACCACCATATTGGCCAGCAGGCCGACCAGATCCGCGGCCGCCGGGTCCACCCGGCCGGCAATCGGCGTACCGAGCGGAATATCGACGCCAGCACCGAGTTTGTGCAGCAGTGTCGCGACCGCGGCCTGATACAGCATGAACTCGCTGGCCCCGCTCGCCTCGGCGACGGACTTCAGCTGCCCGCGCAGCGCGGCCGGGACCGCGAACGGCACCACCTGCCCGCTCTTGCTCAGTACCGCGGGGCGCGGCTTGTCCGTGGCGATATTGATCTGGTCCGGCAGACCGGCGAGCGCGCCGCGCCAGTAGTCCACTTGCGCATCGAGTGCATCGACCGCCTCGCGCTGCCACAGTGTGTAATCCGCGTACTGCACGGCCAACGGTGACCACTCCGGTGCCGCACCGGCGGTGCGCGCCCGGTAGGCGATGGCGAGATCGTCGAGAATCGTCCGGAACGACCAGTGGTCGGCAACCAGATGGTGGACCAGCAGCGACAGCACATGGGTCTCGGTGTCCAGCATGAAGATCCGCGGCCGGATGAGCAATTCGCCATCCAGGGCGAAGCAGTGCCGACCCGCCTGCGCCAGCTCGGCGCGCAGCTGTTCGGGATCACTGAGCTCCGTCACCGGAATATCGATCGGCCCGGCGGGCAGCACCGACTGATATGGCACGCCATCGCTTTCGGGGAATACCGTGCGCAGCACCTCGTGCCGAGCCACCACGTCGGCGAGGGCGGCGGTCAGCGCAGCCAGCTCCAGCGGACCGTCCACCCGCACCGCGAACGGAATATTGCCGATGGCGCTCGGCCCCTCCAGCTTTCGCTGGAACCACAGCGCGAGCTGGGAGTAGGACAGTGGAATGCGGTCGGGCCTCGACCATTTCCGCAGTGCGGGCACGGCGGCGGCGGTGTGCGCCGGTGCCGCCTCGATGAGCGCGGCGAGCCCGGCCACGGTCGGGGTATCGAATGGCGCCCGGACATCGACTTCGATGCCGAACTCGGTGCGAATCTGCACGACCAACCGGGTGGCCAGCAGCGAATGTCCGCCGAGTTCGAAGAAGGAATCGTCCGCGCCGATCTGCGCGCGACCGAAGATCTGCGCGAACAGCTCCGCGAGCCGGATCTCGGTGGCGGTGCCCGGCTCCCGATAGCGGTGGGTGGTGGTGCGCTCCGGCGCGGGCAATGCGCGCCGGTCCAGTTTGCCGTGCGCGGTCAGCGGAATCTCATCGATCACGGCGAACGCGCTGGGCACCATGTACTCCGGCAGCGTGGCCGCGGCATGGCGCCGAACATCCTCGATATCGAGTGCCGACTCCGAAAGACCATTGGCCACCACGACATACGCGGCCAGCATCGCACCGACCGCCGCGTCGGCCACCGCAATGACCACACAGTGCCCGACACCGGGATAGGACGCGATGACCGCCTCGACCTCGCCGAGTTCGATCCGGAAACCGCGCACCTTGACCTGCTCATCGGCCCGGCCGACGAATTCGATCTCACCATTGGCATTGCGCCGCGCGAGATCTCCGGTCCGATACAACCGCGCGCCGAGTGCGAACGGATCGGCGACGAACCGCTCCGCGCTCGGTCCGGGCCGATTCAGGTACCCGCGCGCCAATTGCGCACCGCCGAGATAGATCTCACCGACCACACCCGGTGGCACCAGCTGCAGCGCCTCGTCGAGCAGATACACCGTGACGTTCTGGTTCGGCACGCCGATCGGCACGATCCGGGTCCCTTGCGGGCCGTCCACATTCATATGCGTCGCGCACACCACGGCCTCGGTCGGGCCGTAGTGATTGCGCAGTTCCGCATCGAAGACACCGGCGAACCTATCGGCCACCTCGCCGGGCAGCGCCTCACCGCCCACCGGCACATGCCGCAGCGCACGCCATTCGCTTACCTCCGGCAGCAGCAGGAAGGTGCTCAACATCGACGGCACCATATGCAGCACGGTCACCCCGCAGCGGGTGATCAGCTCGGCGACATACGGAATATCGCGGAACGCATCGGGTTTCGGGATGACCAGGCGGGCACCGAGGGTCAGCGTCACGAAGATATCGAGCAGCGAGGCGTCGAAGCTCACCGAAGACGACTGCAGCAGCCGGTCTTCGCTGGTCATACTCCATTCCGCGACGAAGCCCGAGAGATGTTCGGCAATGGCGGCATGGGATACCGGGACGCCCTTGGGCTTTCCGGTGGACCCGGAGGTGTAGATGACATAGGCGAGGTGACCGGGCAGCAGTGGCCGCAGCCGGTCGGCATCGACCAGATCGGCGTCGGGAAGCCGGTCGGCCGCGGTCTCGGCGGCCGTCAACTCGACCCGGCCGAGCACCAGTCGAGGTGCGGCGTCTTCGACGAGATAGTCGATGCGCTCGTCCGGGTAGGCCGGGTCGATGGGCAGGTACGCCGCACCGGATTTGAGCACACCGAGCACCGCGACCACGAACTCGACCGAGTTGGACAGCCGCAATCCGACAATGTCCTCGGTACCGAGGCCCTGCCCGATCAGCCAGCGCGCAAGCCGATTGGCGCGACGATTCAGCTCGGCGTAGCCGAGTTCGGTATCGGCGCTGCCGCGTTCGGCCGGGGCAACAATGGCGAGCGCGTCCGGCGTTGCGGCGACCTGGTTTTCGAAGAGTGCGACCATGGTGGTCGGCTCCGCATCGACGATTGCGCCGTGCGACAGTGCCAGGATCGCGGCACGATCGGCCGCACCGAGCATATCGATATCGCCGAGCCGGCGATCGGGCTCGGCGAGCGCGCTGTCCAGCAGCTGCACGTAGTGGCCGAGCAGCTGCTCCACCAGTGCGCGGTCCAGATCGGCGATCCGGTACTCGGCCTCCAGATAGGCGCCATCGGCCGCCATGACCACGGTCAAGCCGAGCGATACCTGCGCGACCGCGCTGCCGAGATCCAGCAGCGTCGCATCGACACCGTCGAGATCGAAGCCCTGTGCGCTCTTGCGTACCCCGAAGCCGAGGCGGACCAGCTGCTCCAGCCCGTCCCGGCCGTCGACACGGTCCGGATTCGCCTCGCACACCACGCGATCGATGCCGACATGCTGATGGGCGAAGGCCCCGACACAGGTATCGCGAACGGATTCGGTGAAGTCGGCGAAGGTGCTCCCCGCGCCGATGGTGGCGCGCAGCAGCAGCGTATTGCCGAAATAGCCGATCAATGATTCGGCGGCGGCAGCGCGACGCACGGTCACCGGTACCGAGACCAGGAAATCCGTTGCCGCGGTGTAGCGATGGATCACCGCGTCATAGGCGGCCAGCCACACCATGAACGGGGTAGCACCGTGCGCGCGAGCGAAAGCCTCTACTCGACCGACGAGCTCGGCCGACAGTGACACGGTGCAACGACCGGACTGCTTGGTCGCGACGGTGCGGACCGTGGCCGGACCGGGGAGTTCCAGGGATTCCGGCAGCGGACGCAGTGTCGCACGCCAGTAGTCGATATCGACCGCGTCGTCGTCGGTGCTATCGCCGAAGACCGCGATATCGACGAATTGCGCACGTGCACTATCGGGCTCAGCCGGTGCAGTGCGATAGGCGTCGTTGAGTTCGGTGAAGAAGACCGCCCACGAGTCGTCGTCCCAGCTGATGTGGTGCACGACCAGCAGCAGGGTGATTTCATCGGCACCGGTGCGCACCAGGCTGATGCGCAATGGCGATTCGACTGCGAGATCGAAAGGGCGGCCGAATTCCCGACGCGCCAGTACTTCCGATCGGCGCTCCCGGCCGGATTCCGGCAGATCGGTCAGATCGTATGACTGACAGGAGTATTCGAGATCGGCCCGCACGATCTGATACGGCTCACCGCTCTCATCGAGCCCGTAGGTGGTGCGCAGGATGTCGTGGCGGTCGACGACGGCCGTGATCGCCCGACGCAGCCGCGTCTCATCGAGTGCGCCGGTCAGCCGGTAGGCCACACAGATATTGAGGGTGGTGTCCTCCGGATCCCGGGTCTGCAGGAACCACATGCGCCGCTGTCCGGCCGAAAGCGGATGACGCGCACCGGGTTTCGATCTTCGCATCGGTGCGGCCGTCGGTGTCGCCGCGGTCAGGCCGCTTTCGGCCAAACGCTTGCGCAGCAGTGCCTTCCGGCGGTCCAGCACGCTCATGAGCTCGTTGTTCGACATCAGATCCCTCGCCTTAGACGTTGCTGTCGGCCATCAAGCGCACGACATCGTCCAATGACGCGCCGCCGAGAATGGCCGCCACCGGAAGATCGCGGTTCAATTCGGCCCGGACCCGCTTGCGGAAGTCCAACGCCTGCAGGGAATCCAGGCCGAGCGCGACCAGCGGCACGGAGCTGTCGATGAGGTCGAGCCCATCGGTGCCCATTACCTTGCCCAGTTCCACCCGCACCTGCTCGGACAGCGAACCGGCGGACGGTTCGACCGCCTCCGGCAGCACGGCCGCGACGGGAGCGGGCGCAGCCACAACCGGCACGACCGGCGCTGGCACCGAGTCCACCCGCGCCAGCACATCGGTGAGCAGCGGACCCCAGCCGACGGCCGAGATGATGTCGTTCAACTGCGGCCAGTCGGCGGCCATGACAATGCGATTGCCGGGCCGACCGATCTCGGCGTACTCGGTGAAACCGATGGCGAGCGCATCACGCGGGTCCATGGACTGGCCGCCCGCGGCGGCGATCCGATCCACGCCGACCGCATGCAGTGGCCCCGCGAGATCCCAGATGCCCCATTGCATAGCAACGGCATTCGTACCCGCGGCGCGCAGTCGGCTGGCCAGCACATCGAGCATCCGGTTGACGCTCGCGTAGAGAATCTGCCCGCGACCGCCGAAGGTGGCCGCCGCGGAGGAGCAGATAATGATCCGAGCATCGGCGGCCAGCGGCAGCAGCCGCAGCAGGTGGTCGGTGCCGATGATCTTCGATGCCGCCATCTCGAACAGCTTCTCGCCGGTCACCTCGGCGAGTTCGGCGCGCACGTAGTTCACCGCGGCGTGCACGAGCATGGTCGCCGGTGTGTCCGTCAGCGCGGCGGCGAGATCCCGCACACTGGATGCGTCGCTGACATCGCATGCGACGACCGCGACCTCGGCCGCGCCGATCTGCCGAATGGCGCGCAATCGTGCTGCGACGGTGTCGGTCTCGCCGGACCGGCTCAGCAGTGTGATCAGCCGCGCGCCACGATCGGCGAAGTGTTCGGCGAACTTCAGGCCGAGCGTTCCGGTACCGCCGACGATGACGACATGCTCGAGCTCCGCGTCATCCGGAGCCCCGGCGAGCGGATCGCTGTCCACCTCGAGCCGCTTGGCGTAGAGACCGCCCGCACGCAGTGCGAGCTGCGGTTCGCCCTTGGCGTGCAGTGCCCGCACGATCGCGGCGGCCTGCGCCGGATCGGCATCGCCCAGGTCGAGATGCCGGAATGCGGTGCCGATATTCTCCAGACCGATGCAGCGGAATCCGGCGGAGACCGCACCGTGGAACAGCTGCGGTACCGGATCGTCGGCGACCGCGGATTCACCGCCGACGGTCACCAGCCAGCAGTCGGTGATGGTGGCGTCGAGCGCGGGGAGCCAGCGGGCGTCATAGAACCGCGCCAACTCCTCGATCGCGGCGGGTCCGTCCAGGTCGGGCAGCCGCGGTAGCAGCACGACGACCGAATCGTAGGCACCCGTATCGGCTGTTTTGTCGGTGTCGTAGACGGAGGCGCCGCCGCCGTGGTCGTAAGCCGCGGTGCACAGTGCCGCGGCGAGTTCGGCGCACTGTCCGGTGTGATCGACGATCAGCATGGTGCGCGGCGACACCAGCGAGCGACGCTCGAGCCGCACCCAGCGCTCCGCCAGACGAGTGGCGGCATGTTCGGAGCGCACCGGTTCGGGGGTCTCATTCGTTCGGTAGGCGGCCCACAGCCGCTGTGGATTCAGCACGGTGTTGGGGAAGTCCCGCAGCGGCAATCGCACTGCACCCGAATCGGATTCGACCTGCAATGCATCCCACCGATAGTTCAGATCGTGCACCGCGACGGTCGCCAGATTGCGCGTGAACTCCCGCAGCCCCGTCGCGCTGCGCAGCGAGGTGCCGATCACCCGGAACTCGCGCTGCGGCGATGCCGGATCCCGCGGCACCGTGCTCAGGTTTTCCTGAATGGCCAACTGCAGCATGGGATGTTCCGACATTTCCACAAAGGTGTCGACATCAGCGGTGGCCGCCGTGATCGCCCGATCGAACCGGACGCGATTGCGCAGATTCCAGTACCAGTACTGGTCGTGCCGTAGATCGGGCGTAATGGCGGTGCCGAGCGTCGCTCCGTAGCAGAGAATTTCGGTCGCCGCGAAGTGCGCGCCGCTCATCTCGTCGCCGAGCACCGCCTCGAGTACTTCCCGGTACTCGCTGACCACCGAGGTATGCGCCGGATAGGCGACGCGGATCTCCTTGGCGAACCGACCGCGCGCGGTCGCGGTCGCCACCATATCGACAATGGTCTCGCGGTCACCCGAAATGGCCAGGATGTGCGCCGAGTTGATCACCGACAGCTCGGCCCAGCCCGAATGCCTGGCCAGCAGCGCCTCACATTGATCGCGGTCCATGCCGAGCACGGCCATCGAATAGCCGCGCGGCGCAAGCTGATCGACACACAGCGCCCGATGCGTCACCGCAAGCACCGAATCGCGCAGCGTCATGACCCCTGAGGCCGCACCGGCCGCCAACTCCCCCTGGCTGTGTCCGATCGTCGCGGTGGGTGCGACACCGGCCGCACGCCACATCGCGGCCAGCGCGAACATCTGGAACATCAACGCGGGCTGCACCACTCGCACGGCGTCCGCGAACTGCCCCTCGGTGCCGAGCAGATAGTGCAGCGGCTCCCGGTGACCGAACCGATCCTCGAAGATCGCGGCGCATTCGTCGACCGCAGCGCGGAACGCGGGCGAGACGTCGTAGTAGAGCCTGCCCATTCCGGGGCGCTGACTGCCCTGGCCGGGGAAGACGAATCCGATCCGCCGAGCCGCGGCCACGCCGCCGGTGGATACCACTGCGGGATGTTCGGCATCGGCGATGATCGACCGCAGCGCGTCGCGGAGTTCGGCACTGGTCTCGACCATGGCGAGTGCCCGGCGCCGCCGCGCGACCCTGGTGCGAAACAGCGTGTCCGCCACGCGATCCGGACCGACGTCGGGATGCCGTTCGAGATACGACAGGATCGCCGAGGCCTCGCCGCGCAGTCCATCGGCCGTATCGGAGGACAGTAGGACCGGGATGGTTCCGTCCGGAAGTCGGTATTCAGGCATCGATATCCTCCAGCACGGGCATCGCCAGGATCGCGTGTGCATTGGTGCCCGCGACACCGAACGAGGACACCGCGCCGTAGCGGAGGCCGTCGACCGGCTCCCAGGGTTCGAGTTTTGTGGCGAGCCGCAGGCTGGTGGCATCCCAATCCACCTCGGTGGTGGGGTTTTCCGCGTAGAGGCTCGGCGCTATCTGCCCGTTCGCACCGCTGAGCAGCACCTTGATCAAGCCGAGCAGCCCCGAGGCGGCCTGTGCGTGACCCATATTCGACTTCACCGAACCGAGCAGCGGACCGTCTCCGCCGCGATTGATATCGCCGTACACCTGCGCCAGGGCGGTCAGCTCGAGCGGATCGCCGACCGGTGTTCCGGTGCCGTGCCCCTCGATGAGCCCGATATCGTCCGGCCGAATTCCCGCCGCGGCCACAGTCTTCTCGATCAGCCGCCGCTGCGCCGATGCGCTCGGCACGGCGATGGGTGCGCCCTTGCCATTGTGATTGATCCGGGTCGCCAGCAGTCGGCCGTAGATCCGATGGCCGAGTTCGCGTGCGCGCGATTCGTGTTCGATGACCACCACACCGGCCCCCTCGCCCCACAGCGTGCCGGTTGCATCGGCGGCGTAGGAGCGGCAGTGTCCGTCGGCGGCCAATGCGTTGTTCTTGGAGAACTCGAAAAATGCGGCTGGCGAACCCATTACGCACACGCCACCGGCCAGCGCCCAATCGCACTCACCCGCGCGCACCGCATGTGCGGCCAGGTGGACCGCGGTCAACGCTGAGGCGCATGCGGTGTCGATGGTCACCGACGGCCCGACCAGCCCGAGGCTGTGCGAGATCCGGCCCGCCACCGCGCCGAGCGCCGTCCCGGTCACCCGGTATCCGGTGTACTCGGTGACCACACCGCCCTGCGGACCGTATTCATTGATGGACGCGCCCATGAAGCAGCCGACCTCGACGCCGTCCAGCGCGCCCGGATTGATGCCCGCGTTCTCCAGCGCCCGCCAGGCCACCCGCAGCGCTACCCGCTGCTGCGGATCCATGGACAGCGCCTCGCGCGGGGTGATGCCGAAGAACATCGGATCGAATTCCGTTGCCTCCGCGAGGAAGCCACCGGCGTCGGCGACCCGGCTCCAGCCCTCGCGGCGATGCAGCGAAAGCAACTCATCGATCGGCCATTCCCGATTGCGCGGGAACGGTCCGATGAGTTCACGCGATTCGGCCAGCGCGGACCAGAATTCGGGCAAAGTATCGATACCGCCCGGCGCCTCGACGGCCATACCGGAGATGACGATCGGATCCATATCCGGGCTCATCCGACCCGATCCAGTTCGGGCGCCAGCAATTCCGCGATACCGGTGGCATTGTCGTTCAGGTAGAAGTGACCGCCGTCGAAGACGGTGACATCGATCTCCTGCGCACTGTGGTTGGACCAGGCATACAGCTCACGCGGGGTGATGAAGTGATCCTCGGCGCCGCCGAGCACATGAATCTTGGCCTGCACCTTGACATCCACCGGGCAGGTATAGGCATCGAAGGCCCGGTAGTCGGCCTTCACCACCGGCAGCGCCATCCGCATCACCTCACGACTGCCGAGCACATCCGCGCCGGTGCCCTCCAGCGCGCCGAGGTGGTCCAGGATCTGTTCGTCGTCGCTCGGATGCGGCGGCAGATCGACGGCCCGGCCCGGTGCGACCGCGGCGGAGGGCGCGAGCAGCCGCACCTCGATTCCGGCTGCCTCCGCGGCGCGGACCAGCTCGAATGCCACCATCGCGCCCATGCTGTGGCCGAAGACGGTGAGCGGCAGACCGCGATTGTGTGCCGAGGTGCGGAATTCCGCGAACGCACCGGCGGCGAGTTCGGGCAGCGTGCCGAGCGCCGCCTCGCGGGCCCGGTCCTGACGACCCGGATATTGGAAGATCAGCACATCGAAGTGCTCGCTGAGCACCTTCGAGAACGCCCGATAGGTGGAGGCGCCGCTACCCGCGTGCGGGCAGATCAACAGCGGTGGGCAATCGACGGAGCGGGGCCGGTGGAATTGCCGGATCCATCCGAGAGTTGCTGGCATTTCTTGACTCCTGCGCTTCCGCCGGACGTTGCCCGGCGCGATGGTCGCGCGGGACAGCGTCATTGGTCGGCGGCGTACAACACCCCCCGGCTCGCTGCACTGATCTGATTTCTGAACGGTCGCCCGATATTAGCGTAGGCTACCCTAACAAGTCCACTGATTCGCGCTCCGCCCTCACTGATCGGTGAGATATCCACCGCGCGTGAAGAATTCGGTGGCCGCGTGCTCGACACCGTCGGCAGTGCGGATCCGGGTGATCACCAGCCCGCGATTGCGACCCCGATGCGCCTCCTGACCGCAGACCACCGCGCCGCCACCCTCCTGCACGATCACCCGGCCGGGCGTGCCGCCATAGCGCGCCTCCGAGACCACGGCCTCGAGCACCTCGATCCGCTCGCCGCGGTAATAGGTGAATGCCCGCGGATACGGCTCGGACAGCGCACGCACGAAACGCTCGAGGTCCACCGCCGACCACATCCAGTCGATTCGACTGTCCCGCTCCGAGCGCTTGTGGAAGTAGGTCCGCTCGGACTTGCGCTGCGGCTGCCACTGCGCGGTACCGGATTCGAGGGCGTGCAGCGCCTCGGCCAGTGCGTCGGGGATGAGTTCCATACCGCGCAGCACCAGTTCGGTGCCGGTATCGGTGGGCCCGATGGCAAGCGACCGCTGCACCAGGATGTCGCCGGTGTCCAGCCCCTCGTCCATCCGGTGCACGGTCAGGCCGGTTTCGGATTCACCGCTGATCAGCGCCCACAGCACCGGGGAGAATCCGGTGAATTTGGGCAGCAGCGAATCGTGCAGATTCAAGGTGCCGTGCGGGGGCAGGTTGTAGAGCTCGGCGGGCATCCAGGTGTACCAGCTGTTCACCACGATGACATCCGGCTCGGCCCGCTTCACCAGGTCGATGGTCTCGGCATCGGCCCGCTGCGTCAGATGCACCGGAATGCCGTGCTCGCGGGCGAGTTCCTCGACCGAATCCGACCAGATCCCCTTATAGGAGTCCGCACTTGCCGGATGCGTGACCGCGAGCACGACCTCGTGCTCGGAATCGATCAGGGCCTGCAGGGTGCTGCGACCCCAGGTCTGGAAGCCGAAGAAGACAATGCGCATGGAAACCTCACGTAGCTGAATTAAGGGAGATCAGGCCGGTCGCGCGGCCACACCACTCCGCGCACCGACGACCTGACGCGCCGGGGCGGTGCGCAATACCCGATCCGAAAGTTCGCCGAGGCAGCTGAGATTCGGGAATCCCGGCCCCTGTGCGATGGCCGCCATATTCGGCAGATAGAGCTTCGCGTCCAGTCCGGAGACCGCCAGGTCGTAGCCGATCGCGGCCTCCAGCCTGGTCTGGGTCAGCGGTCCGCCGACCGCGAGTTCGAGCAGGTCGGCGGCGTTGGCATCGAAAAGTTCCAGGAACGACAGCGGCTGTCCGCCGGTGGCATCGATCACCAGATCGAAGGTGTGCACGTGATCCGGGCGGCGGTCGTTGCGCAGTGTCATGGCGACACCGTCACCCTGTTCGGCGATCCGCACGACCCGGCCCTGCAGATGGTGCACGCGATTGTCGCCGATCACGCTCTCCTGCACGCGAACCGAGAAGACGCCGCGGTCGGTACGCCGGATGACATCGCGGCGTTCGTCCATGCTCAGCGTGTTCCATTTGGTCGGATCGCTGAAAAGCGCGTTTTCGAAATAGCTTTCGCCGCGGGTGTAGATCGTGGCCTTCGGCGTGATGACCGAGATGGTGAGCATGTCGTGGCGGACCAGCTCGTCCAGGGCCGAGCCCGCGGTCTCGCCGCCGCCGATCACCGCGGCCCGCGAGGAGACCGGCAATGCGCGCTTACCCGCCAGATCCCAGAATTCGGCGATGCTGAGCACCCGGGGATGTTCGGCCAGTGCCCGGCGGCTGTGGCCGGGGCCGGTGATCATCAGTGCGTCGGTATCGATTTCGGTGGTCACGCCGTCCGCGCCGGTCAACGAAACCAGCCAGCCATCGGCCGCCGCGGCGACCGAATCCACCGTCCCCAGCACCAATTCGAGATCGATCGCGCGGGCCACCCACTGCAGGTATTTGGCCCACACGTGATGCTGCGGGCTCGGGCGGCCGCGATCGATCCACTCGGCATAGGTGCCGTGTTCGACCAGGAACGAGGTCCAGCTGTAGGCCATCATCGCCTCGTCGATGGCGCGGTTGTGCCCGCGCGCCCAGGTCGAGCGGTACGGGAAACCGATGTCCTTCTCCGGACTGGTGCCCAGCCGGTGCTGTCCATCGGTCCAGCCGCCGCTCGGCAGCCAATTGCCGCCGACCGCATGCGCCTCGACCACGATCACGCGCGGGGCCGCGAGCCCCAACTTCCGCAGGACGTGCGCTTTAGCCGCCACCGCAAGGGCTTTCGGCCCAGCTCCGACCACCAACAGTGTGTCCACGGTTCTCCTGCGTTCGATCAAGGGCGGCAACCCAGGGTCACCTAACTTCTCGCTAATAGCTTTGCATAGGCTTACCTTATATTGCACTGCAGTGCCAGTCCCCGGGACGGATGCACTACCGCACACGAACGATTGGAAGTATCGATGTTCAGCACCAGAAACAAGCCGGTGGCGCGCGCCGCCACCGCGGTGTTCTCGCTCGCCGCGGCCGCCGTGATCGGCGCATTCGGCACCGTCGCCACGGCGGTTCCGGCCACTGCCGCGCCCATCGGCGCGCCGATGCGGACCGCCGCACCCGGCGTGGGTGAGCTGAAGGCCAAGCTGCAGCTGGTGTTCAACACCGGAGCCGGGCGCTCGGCCCGCGCGGCCGAACTCGAAGCGGGCGAGGCCGGTCTCGGCCTGGTCGATCAGATCGGCACCGTCATGGCCGGCGCCCCGTCCAGCTTCCGCTGGGATGTGCTCGGACCGGTCAATGTCTCCGGCGATCTGCTCAACGCCCAGCTGACCACCGCCATCGACGGCTGGAACCCCTGGTACTTCGACCTGTCCTGGAGGCAGATCGACGGCACCTGGAAGCTGACCCGCGAGGCCGAATGCACCCTCGCGGGCGTCGCCATGCTCCCCTGCAACCTGTAATCACCGGCACCACAGGCGAGTCGGCCCCGAGGCGAACGAATATCTCGGGGCCACACGGCTTTTCGGCGGTGCTATCGCGCCGCCGATCTCCCATGGCGGCGGCGCGGCGGATATCCGGACACCTGCGACACCCAAGTGTGTTTAGGCTAACCTTATCTCCATGGGCAGAGGTTTCGAAGGGTTGATGCTGAAGGCGTGGCGTGCCGAGGACTACCGGCTCACGGTGACCTCGACCGAGTACATCAGCGATAAGTACCTGCGGCTCGGCTTCCAGGCGGGCGGACTGCTGGCGGATCATCCGGTGCATCCGACCCAGTGGGTGCGGCTGTGGATTCCGAATGGCGAGCGCGAACACCAGCGCGGCTACACCCTGGTCGATCCCGATCCGGCCGGGGACAGATTCTCGATCGAATTCGCGGTGCACCACGGCCCCGCCTCGGTATGGGCGCAGAATGCCGCGGTCGGCGATGAGATCGATGTGTCGGTGCTGGGTTCGGACTTCCAACTCCCCGATCCGCTGCCCAGTGAATTCGTCATCTTCGGCGACACCGCCTCGCTGCCCGCAATCAACTCCCTACTCGATGCCATCGGCGATATTCCGGCGCGGGTATGGCTGGAATGGCAATACGAATCCGATTCCGGTCTGCCGGTGCGCAATAAGCCGCACCACCGGGTGACCTGGGTGCAGCGCGTCGACGACGGCCGACTGCTGCGCGAGCAGGCACAGGAAATGGACTGCCCAAAGGACGCCTACGCCTGGATCGCCTGCGACGGACACACCACGCGTTCGATCGTCAAGGCGCTCGAGACCACCCACGGGCTGCCGAAGACCTCGATCAAATCCCGCGCCTATTGGAAGTAGCCGGGCCGGAGCAGGCGTAGGGTGCCTCGCCATGAACAGCGGGACAGACGGCGAGCAGTTGCAGGCCATGACCAGTACCGCCGGATACGGCGAGGCGGCCGAGGCTCTTGCCGAGCAGTACGAGAGCGTGACCTTCACCGAGGTACATCGCGAGGTGCTGCACCTGTTCCCCACCCGGCCGAGCTCCGTGCTGGATATTGGGGCGGGCAGCGGGCGCGACGCGGCAGCGCTGACCGCCCGAGGACACCGGGTCGTCGCCGCCGAACCCACCGCCGAGCTGCGCGCGCTGGGCCAGCGCCTGCATGCCGACCAGGAGATCGAATGGGTCGATGACGCGCTTCCCGCGCTTCCCGGGCTGGCTGCACAAGAGCGCCGCTTCGATCTGATCCTGCTGACCGCAGTCTGGATGCATCTCGACGAACGACAGCGCGCCTCGGCCATGGCCCGCCTGGTCGGCCTGCTCGAGAGCAAAGGCCGGGTAGTCCTCTCCCTGCGTCATGGTCCGATTCCGGTGGGCCGCCGTATGTTCCCCGTCTCCGCCGAGGAGACCATCGGCCTCGCCCAGAGCCACGGCCTGAACGTCGTCCACGAAGCTCAGCGTGAGGATCCACACGGACGCCCCGGAGTTGCCTGGACCTGTCTCGGCCTGCAGCTCGATGCGGAATGGGAACTTCCTGGCATCACCACCCGGCAGTAACCGCCCGGCATTCTGGAGTCGACGGCGAAGTCGCGTTTGGGTTCGGCGTGTTGGTTGCGCCAGCGGATGTAGGTGGCCGATGTCGGCGATCTCGTTGATACACAACACATCCAGCAACATTCCGATACATTCCTCGGCAAGAAGATCATCCTCCGGGATGACCCCACTCGCTACTTTCTGGCGACGTATCCGCCCCACCCGATACGCGATGCTGATGCTCGAATTCGAATCGCCGCCGCAGCACGCTGAGCCCGGTGGCGCGGAAGCGAGCGGGCAATGTCGATCATCGATGGAGTCATAGCCGCCACTGCCATCCTTTTCGCGATGGCCACGGCGGTATTTCCCAGGCACGTCGCGCGCGCCATGCCGGTGGTGTTGCCGCTGCTGGTCGTCGGCTGCCTGGTCCAATTCCTATTGGAGAACTTCTACTGGCAGATGGTGCCGAGCTATCTGGCCATTGTCGCCGCGACGCTGCTGGTCTTCAGCCGATCGCAGCGTAGCGCGACGATACTGCGCGAGCTCGCGATCACCGAACCGCCACCGGCCGAGCGGACGAAGCACCAAATCCCCGCCTTCATCGCGCCCGTGGCCGTCGGTCTGCTCGCCGTGCTCGCCATTGTTCCGTGGAGCGTTCCGCCCGTTCCCACTCTGCCCGAGCCGTCCGGCCGATACCGCGTCGGCGCGGAGATCTTTCGCTGGGTCGATCAGCAAAGGCCGGAGACGGCAACGGATTCCACTGCGGACCGGCGCAATGTCATTGTGCAGGCCTGGTATCCGACGGAGTTCACCTCGGCACGGCAGTGGGTCTATATCGACGGGCTCGACCGGCTGCCGAACCGAGTCACCCAGATTCCCGGTTTCCTCATGAGCAACTACGGGCGGATCGATACCCACGCGTACGCCGATGTGCCGATCAGCGCCGAACGGGCGCGCTGGCCGGTGGTGCTGTTCTCACCCGGATACGGCGCTCCCCGCGCGTTCTACACGGGATTGGTCAGCGATCTCGCCAGTCGCGGCTTCGTCGTACTCGCCATCGACCATCCCTATGAGGTGGCCGTCACCGAACTCGCGGACGGCTCCGTCGCAACCCCGATCGAGGATTTCCCGGACAACGACGCGGACGGCGAGCGGTATATGACCGGACAACTCGAAGTCCGCAGGGGCGACCTGCGTTTCGTGGTCGATCAGTTGGACCGGCCCGAGGCGATGGGCGTACTGGCGGGACGGTTGGATACCGATCACATTGCCGCAATCGGACATTCGTTCGGTGGCGCGAGCGCGGTCGCGGCAGCGGCGGATGATCCCCGGATCAAGGCGGCGGTGAATATCGATGGCACCCTCTACGGCGATCTGCCGAACCACGCATTGCCACAACCGTTCCTGCTATTGGAGAGCGATCACGCCGAGACCGGCCACTCCATGAACTACCTGGACCGCAATCGCGATCTCATCCAGCACCTGCGCGCAGGCGGTTTCCGCTACGAAATCGCCGAGGCCAACCATTTCGGCTTCACCGATGTCCCGTTATTCCTCGCCGCACCAGTACGATTCGCCGTCGCCCAATTCACCGGCGGTGAGCGAGGTCCGGTGGATACCCAGCGCGCGGCCAACGACATACTCGCGGCCTTCCTACAGGGGCCGCTCGGTGGAACACCCGGGGATGTTCCGGCCGCTGCGGCCCAGCACGCCGATATCCGCGGCGGGCCGGTCTCCTAGACCGCACGGAATGGCGGATGCTGTGCGAGTAGGCCCTCGCCTTTCCGGCCAACGCGACGCTGACCGGCTAGTGCCGCGCCCAGCCAGCCCTGGGCCGGGTCTGTCGAACGTAGTCGAATGGTGGTCGCACAGGCCGGCGGATTCACGTGGTCGATGCAACAGTGGTTGATTGGGTGAGTATGTCATCGAGGATGTGGGCGGGGGTGCGGAAGCCGTGGCGTTTGCGGGG